>JBFWQJ010000018.1:0-21987 GCA_050249515.1 Dehalococcoidia bacterium
GGTGCGCGTCCCGGGGGAGCGCGTGGGCGAAGCCCTCGCCATACACCCCCCTTCCCGCGCAGGGAAGGGGGCTGGGGGATGGGCCGCCCCGCTCGTCACCTCGACGCCACGAAGCCGCGACGCGGCGGGGATGCGCTACGCGTACAGCGCGAGCTGCGGGTACGAGGCGCCGAGGATGTCCCTCGGCTCGATGTTGAAGCGCTGCGCGATCACGGAGGCGTAGACGGAGCGGAAGTCGGTCGTGAACTTCAGGTCGCCGTTGCGGTCCACGCTCGCGACGGACGGCTGCTCGCCGTGGAGGCCCGGCCGCACCCCCCCGCCCACGATGAACATCGGGCCGGCGGTGCCGTGGTCGGTGCCGCGCGATCCGTTCTCCTTCACGCGCCGCCCGAACTCGCTCCACACCAGCGTCGTCACGCGGTCCGCAATGCCCTGCGCAGCCAGGTCGTCGTAGAACGCCAGCAGCGCGTCCGACACCGTACCCAGCAGCCCGTTCTGCGTGTTCGACTGGTTCGAGTGCGTGTCGAAGCCGCCCGTGGTGACGTAGCACACGCCCGTCGCCAGGTTCGAGGTGATGAGCTGCGCCGCCGTCTTCATCGCGCCGGCGAGCGGCGTGCCGGGGTAGGCGACGCTCGTCTCGTACTCGCCCACGGCCGCGTGCAGGTCCACCGTCGACTGGTACGCCTCGAGGCCGGTCTTCGAGACGAACGCGAGCTGGCCGCCGTACGCCGCCTGCTCCGCCAGCGCCTCCGCCTGCGCGCGGTAGAGCTGGACGAACGCCTGCTGACGCCGCTCGCTCTCCCCGCGGAACCGCCCGTCCGTCTGCAGCACGTACCCCGGCACCGAGCCGATCGAGGGGACGAACGACTCTTCGCTTCGCAGCGACAGCGGCTGCGTGCCGCCGATGTTCGCCGCGCGCCACATCGACTGCTGTTCCGCCTTCGTCGCGTCCAGGAGCCGGCCGATCCAGCCGGTGTCCGCCACCTCGTCCATCGACGCCGAGTGCCAGATGTCCATGGAGCGGAAGTGCGAGCGGTTCGGGTCCGGGTACCCCACGCCGAGGACGACGCCGAGCTGCCCCCGGTCGTACAGCGCCTTCATGCCGGTCATCGCCGGGTTCAGCGCCAGCCCCTGCTCCAGCGGGAGCGCCGCCTCCGGGTTGAGCGCCAGCCCGGGGCGCGCATCGAAGTACGCCCGGTCGCCGATCGGCGCGACGGTGTTCAGGCCGTCGTTGCCGCCGGCGAGCTGCAGCACCACCAGCACGTGGCGCTGCGCGGCCGCCTGCACCGCCGAGGTCTGCGTCAGCGGCAGGGTTTCCTCGTCGAACACGGCGCGCAGGAACGCGGGGGGAGTGAACGCGCCGGCGCCGACGAACGCGATGCCGCGGCGGATGAACGTGCGCCGGTCGATCGGGCGCGTCAGGAACGTATCGTCCTCGTAGGCCATCGCGTTCCCCCTACGCCAGCTGCGCCAGCGGCATGGTCAGGACGAGGTAGAAGAGCCCCTGCAGCGCGCCGCTCTTCGTCGCCTGGGCGAAGTCGTAGTGTGCGCCGCCCACGTGCTCGATCAGCATCGCCCGCGTCGCCGCGTCCACGTCGCCGCCCACGAGGAGGTCGAGCGCGAAGTCCACGGCATCCTCGGCGGTGCGCGTCGCCCCGTGCGCGCGGAGCAGTGCCGCCGCGTCCAGCTGCTGGCCGGCGGGGCCGCGCCGCGTGACCTCGTTCACGAAGTTCGCGCGGGCGAGGAGCGTGTTGGAGTTGATCCACGCCTCACCCCAGTTCCAGCCCGCCACGCTCGGCGGGTCGAAGAGCGCCTGCCCCTGCGCCTGTGTGTCGCGACCCAGCCGCCTCGCGCGCTCCGTCAGGCCGAGCGCGCGGGCGGTGCCCACCACCAGCTCCACCGGGCTCTTGATCCGCCAGCGGTACGCGGCGTCCGAGTACATCTCCGGCGACAGCAGGATCACGCGCAGCATCGAGCGGATCGAGGTGTCGTTCGCGAAGTACGCGTCCGTGGTGCGCGCGACCATCTCCGGCGTCGGCTCCGGCACCGCGAAGAACTGCCAGAGCTTGCGGCCGATCAGGTCCGCGCACTCGCGGCGCGCGGTGACGATGCGCACGACGTCCTCGTCGCCGAAGCGGCCGCTCTCGCCCAGGATCGTCTTCGTGCCCGCATCGTGCTGGCGCCGCACGAACACCACGCCGGTCGCGACGGGGAAGTCGGACTCCGGGGTCGGCTTCGCCGCGGTGATCCGCCAGCCGGTGAAGGCGCGGGCGACCTCCTGCACGTCTTCCTCGGAGTACGCGACGCCCTCGCCGAGCGTGAACAGCTCCATGAACTCGCGCGCGTAGTTCTCGTTCGGCGCCTTCGCCACGTTGTCGCGGTTGTCCAGCCACGCCATCATCGCCGGGTCGCGCGTGATCGCGAGCGCGAGGTCGCTGAACCGCCCGAAGGCGCCGGCGCGCAGCGTCTCGTTCTGGATGAGCATGTAGGACGGGTTGCTGACCTTCCGGATCCCCGTGGCCCAGTGGTCGTGCCAGAAGTAGGTGAGCTTCTCCAGCAGCGGGCGGCGCGTCAGCAGCAGCCGCGTGTGCCACGTGGCGAAGAGCGCCTGCCGATCCTGGAGCGCCGCCTCGCGGAGCGGGGCCACGGCGTCCTCGGCGGCGCTGTCGTCCACCAGCTCCGGGTGGAGCAGGCGCTCCACCGCGCCCTCCAGGCCCAGCGCCACGTACTCGCGGAGTTCCTCAGGCGAGGCGCCGAAACCGGCGCGGCGAAGCAGATGCTGGATGCGCTGGCGCTCGGTCGTCAGGGCCATCGAGCCCGGTCCCGTCTGCGCGGCCCGTCCGCGCGAGGTAGGAGATTCACGCACTCTAACGGCGCGCGCCGTCCGCGCGTTCGTGCCTCCCGCCGCGATCATCGGGAAATTTCCCCGGGGCCGCAGCCGTCGCCCCGCCCCGCCCCCGCGCCCGCCCCGCGTCCCCTATCGTGTGGAGCCGAGGGGCCGGGAGGTGGCAGCGTGGCATCCAGCACGACGGGGACCGAGGCGACCGCCGCGACCGAGGGACGCGGGGAGCGGGTCGCCCTCTACGCCGCGACCACCTTCCTGAGCGCGTTCCTGCTGTTCCAGGTCCAGCCGCTCATCGGCAAGGCGATCCTTCCGTGGTTCGGCGGCAGTTCCGCCGTGTGGACCACGACGATGCTGTTCTTCCAGGTCGCGCTCCTCGGCGGGTACGCCTACGCGCACTTCATCTCGAACCGGCTGACGCTGCGCCGCCAGGCCACCCTGCACATCGTCCTGCTCGGAGCCGCCGCCCTGACCGGCCCGATCATCCCGGACGTCGCGTGGAAGCCCGAGGCCGGCGGCAACCCGACGCTCGGCGTGCTCCTCGTGCTCGCCGTGACCGTCGGCGCGCCCTACACCCTGCTCTCCGCGACCGCGCCGCTGGTGCAGCGCTGGTTCACCCACGACCATCCCGGCGTCTCGCCCTATCGCCTCTACTCGCTGTCGAACATCGGCTCGCTGCTGGCGCTGCTGACCTACCCGATCCTGTTCGAGCGGTTCCTGGGGCTGCGCGCGCAGGCGTGGCTCTGGACTGGCAGTTATGTCATCTTCGCCCTCGCCTGCTCGTACCTCGCGTGGCGCATCGCCCGCCGCGCCCGCCCGGATGAGGTCGCGGAGGACGCGCCCGAGGAGGGCGGCACGGCGGAGGTCACGCCCGCGAACGTGGTGCTCTGGCTGGCGCTGCCCGCCACCGCCTCCGTGGTGCTGCTCGCGACGACGAACCAGTTGACTCAGGACGTGGCCTCGATCCCGCTGCTCTGGGTGCTGCCGCTGGCGCTGTACCTGCTGACCTTCATCCTCTGCTTCGGCGACGACCGCACCTACCGTCCGCTGCGGGACGTGCCGCTGCTCGCGCTCGGCCTCGGCGTCGGCGCGTACCTCCTCGGCGCGGTGACGATGTCGCTGCTGTGGCAGATCCTGCTGTACGCCGGATCGCTGTTCATCGCCTGCTTCGCGCTCCATGGCGAGCTGGTCCGGCTGCGCCCGGCGTCGAGGCACCTGACCGCGTTCTACCTCGCCGTCTCGGTGGGTGGCGCGCTGGGCGGGGTGCTGGTGGCGATCGCGGCCCCCGCGGTGTTCGCCGGCTACTGGGAGTACCACGTCGGCCTGGTCGCCGCCGGTCTCCTCGTCGCGCTCGCCCGTGGGCTCGACCTGCTGCGGCACCCGTGGCGGTCCGAGGAGCTGACGCGGCAGGCGTTGCTGGGCGGCGGAGTCGTCACGGCGGCCGCGCTCACGGCGCTCGGCGGGGTGCTCTTCATGGACACGCGCGGCGACCACCGCGAGGCGCTGCTGCAGACCCGCAACTTCTACGGCACCGTGCGCGTGTTCGAGTTCGACACCGCGAACCCGATCAACGCGCAGCGCGCCATGGTGCACGGGCGCATCCTGCACGGCTTCCAGTTCCTGGACCCCGCAAAGCGCGCCGTGCACACCGGCTACTACAGCGAGCTGAGCGGCGTGGGCCTCGCGCTCAAGCACCACCCCGCGCGCGGCGAGCGCCCGTTGCACGTCGGCGTCATCGGCCTCGGCGCCGGGATGGCGGTGAGCTACGCGGAGCGAGGCGACACGTACTCCCTGTACGAGATCAACCAGACGGTGATCGACTTCGCGGAGCGCCATGACACCTACCTCCGCGACGCCCGCGAGCGCGGCGCCACGGTGGAGACGCACCTGGGCCACGCCCGACTCGTCCTCGACCGCCAGCTCGCCGAGGGACGCTCGATGCAGTTCGACGTGCTGCTGCTGGACGCGTTCAGCAGCGACTCCGTCCCCGTGCACCTGCTCACGCGCGAGGCGTTCGCGATGTACGCGCAGCACCTGAAGCCGGACGGCATCCTGGCCGTGAACATCTCCAACCGCCACGTCGACCTCAGCCCGGTCGTACGCGGCATCGCCGCGGAGCAGGGCCGCGAGGCGCGCCTGGTCGCCGGGCAGGCCGGCGAGGTGACGGGCATCCTCTACAGCGTGTGGGTGCTGGTGACCGGGAACAGCGCGTTCCTCGGCGATGCGGACGTCGCGACGGGGATCACGCCGTGGCCGGAGACCGGCCTGCCGCCGATGACGTGGACGGACGACTACAGCACGATCTACGACCTGCTCCACCTGTACTAGGCGGGCGCCCAGGGGCGCGGCTCAGCCGCGGATGCGGTCGATGAAGACGGTGGCGAAGGTCAGGTAGACCAGGAAGCCGCCGGTATCCGTGCACATGGTCAGCCAGATGCCGCCGGACAGGGCGGGGTCCTGGTCCAGCCGGTGCAGCGTCATGGGGATCAGTACGCCCAGGAAGACGCCCACCAGCACGTTCACCGAGAGCGCCCCGCCGACGACGAGGCCGAGCCACCCGTTGCCGACCCACGCGATCGCGACGCCGGCGACGAGCAGCCCGACGGTCGCGCCCATCGTCAGGCCCACGCGTAGCTCGTGCCAGATGATCGCGAGCGTGTCGCGCCGCAGGATCTCGCCGATCGCCAGCGAGCGCACGACGACGGTCAGCGTCTGCACCCCGGCGTTGCCGCCGATGCCCGCGACCACCGGCATGAACGCCGCCAGCACCACCACCTGCGCCAGCGTCGCCTCGAAGCGCGAGACGACCCACGCGGCGAGCATGGCGGTGCCGAGGTTCACGACGAGCCACGGGAGCCGGTTCCGGATCGAGTCGAAGACGTTGCGCAGGTCCTCGTCCTCGCTCACGCCGGCGAGGCGGTAGAGGTCCTCCGTGGCCTCCTCCTCCAGCACGTCGAAGAGGTCGTCCGCCGTCACCGCGCCCAGCAGGTGGCCCTCGTCGTCCACGACGGGGAGCGACTGGAGGTTGTGGCGCTGGATGAAGCGCGCCGCCTCCTCCTGGTCCATCGAGGCCGGCACGGACACCACGTCGGAGGCCATCAGCTCCGTCACCGGCGTCTCCGCGCTGGAGGTGATCAGCGAGCGCAGGCTCAGCACGCCGAGCAGGTGGCGCTCCTCGTCGGTGACGTACAGGTAGAACGGCCGCGATGGGTCCGCGTCCAGCTCCCGGAGGCGGACGATCGTGTCCGCAGCGGTGAGGTGGGGCGCGACGGTGACGACCTGCCCGGTCATGTGACCGCCGGCGGTGTCCTCGTCGTAGGTGAGCAGGTTCTCCAGCTCGAGCCGGCGCTCCTCGGGCAGCGCCTCCAGCACCAGCGCGGCCACGTCCTCGTCCAGCGCCTGGACCATGTCCGTGGCCACGTCGTCCGCGACGGCGGAGAGCGTGTCGGTGATCTCTTCCGGCGTGAGGTGCTCGACGGTGTCCTCGAGGCCGCGCGCACTCAGGTACTCCAGCGCGGGCGCCACCACCTCCGCCGGGAGCGCGCGCACGAGCTCCTCGTGCGGGTCCGCGTCCAGGTGGTCCAGCACCTCGGCCAGCTCGACCGCGCGCAGTTCGCTCGCCACGCCGGCGGCGAGGTCGATCAGCCCGTCCTCGATCAGCTCGTCGATGACATCGACGGGCCGGCGCTCGGGCAGCGGCTCCGGGACGGCGGCTTCCTCTTCGTCCATGCAGCGATTGTCACGCCAGACTTCGTTAAGCGCGCAACCACCTGTGGGGCGGTGTTTGGACGGCTGCGCGCGCGGGCCTACCATGGCGCCACCATGCCGGGACCGGTGCAGCAGCTCCGCGTGATCGACCTGACCAGCGGCCCGGTGGGCGGCGTGGCCACGATGGTGCTCGCCGATTTCGGGGCGGACGTGGTGAAGGTGGAGCGCCCGGGCGGCGACCCCTTCCGCTTCATGGCCTCCGCCCCCGTCTGGCTCCGCGGCAAGCGCAGCGTCGTCCTGGACCTGAAGACCGAGGCGGGCCGCGCCGACCTCGCCCGCCTCGCCGCCACGGCGGACCTGGTGCTGACCACCGGCACGGAGGCGCGCCTGCGGCGGCTGGGCGCCGACCACGAGACGCTGGCGGCCGCCAACCCGGCGATCGTGACGTGCGCGATCACCGCGTTCGGCCCCACCGGCCCCTACGCCGAGTACCCGGGCTACGAGGGCGTCGTGGCCGCGAAGGCGGGGCGCATGGCCTCGTTCGCCGGGCTCGTGCAGCGCGACGGCCCGCAGTTCGCGGCGCTCCGGGTCGCCTCACACCACACCGCGCTCGCGGCCGTCTTCGGATCGCTCGCCGCGCTGATCGCGCGCGACCGCACGGGCCGGGGACAGCGCGTGGACACCAGCCTGCTGCAGGGCCTGAGCGCGTACGACCTCGTCAGCCTGATGCAGGAGTCGCTGCGCGAGCGCGACCCGGAGCGCTGGACGGAGCCGGCGATCCCGCCACCGCTCATGCCGACGATCAACTACCACCCGATCATGACGAAGGACGGCGCGTGGCTGCAGCTGGGCAACCTGCTCCAGCACCTGTTCGACAACTTCCTCGTCGCCGCCGACCTCGCCGACATCTACGCCGACGGTGCGCACGAGGGCTCCCCGGCCACGTGGCCCGAGGCGACGCGCGAGGCGTTCCGCGACCGGATGCTGCTCCACATGCGCGAGCGCACCGCCGAGGAGTGGATGCGCACGTTCATCGAGCACGGCGGCGTCGCCGCGCATCGCTACCAGTCCACGCAGGAGGCGCTGGACGACCCCGACCTCACCGCGAACGGCCACGTCGTGGAGTCCCCGCACCCCTACGACCCCGCCCGGCCGCCGATGCGCCAGATCGGCGTCCTCGCGCGGCTCACCGGCACGCCGGGCGCCGTGCGCGCCGCCTTCCCCGCGGTGGGCGAGCACACCGACGAGGTGTTGGGAGAGATGCCCTCATCCCCCGCCCCCTCCCACTCCGCGGGCGGGGGGGCCAGACCGGACGCGCCGCCCCTCGACGGCATCACGGTCCTCGACTTCTCCACGATCATCGCGGCGCCGCTGGCGGCGACGCACCTCGCGGACCTGGGTGCGCGGGTGATCAAGATGGAGCAGGTCGGCGGCGACCCGTGGCGGTGGATGTACCAGGGCCTCGGCTTCGCGAAGACGAACGCCGGCAAGGAGAGCATCGCCCTCGACCTGAAGCGCGCCGAGGGCCGCGCGATCGCCCACGCCCTGATCGCGAAGGCGGACGTCCTCATCCACAACTACCGCCCCGGCGTCCCGGAGCGCCTCGGCATCGGCTACGAGGATGCACGCGCGATCCGGCCGGACATCGTCTACGTCAGCGCGAACGGCTATGGCCTCGCCGGGCCGGGCGCGCACCGCCCCGCCACGCACCCGATCGCCGGCGCGGCCGCCGGCGGCGCGGTCTGGCAGAGCGGCGGCATGCCCGCCGGGACGTCCCTCGAGGAACTCCGCGAGGGCGCGCGCCGCCTGTCGCGGGCGAACGAGGTGAACCCCGACCCGAACACCTCCGCCGTGATCGCCGCCGCCACCCTGCTCGCGCTGTGGCACCGCCAGCGCACCGGCGAGGGCCAGCAGCTGTTCACCGACATGATGGGCGCGAACGTCTACGCGAACATCGACGACTTCTTCACGTACGAGGGCCGCACCCCGCGCCCACCGGTCGACCCGGAGATCCTCGGCACCGGCCCCCTGTACCGGCTCTACCGCTGCCACGAGGGCTGGGTGTTCCTCGGCGTCGTCCTCGATCGCGAGTGGGAGGCGCTGTGCGCGGCGATCGGCCGTCCGGACCTGCGTGCGCACCCGGACTACGCCACCCGCGAGGGACGCGAGGCGCACGCGGACGCCCTCGCGGCGGCGCTGGCGGAGGTGTTCGCCACGCGCGACGCGTACTGGTGGGAGGCGTCGCTCACGGCGAAGGGGATCGGCTGCGTGCGCGCGGACGGCCCGCTCCCCGGCGCGTTCTGGCACACCGACCCGCACGTCGCCGCCAACGGCTTCACCACCTCCGTCGCGCACTTCGAGCACGGACCGTACGAGCGCTACCGCGGGATCGCCCGCGTGCGGGGCGCGGACCGCGTGTACGGCCCCGCCCCCGTGGGTGGCGAGCACGCCGCCGCCCTGCTGCGCGAACTGGGCTACGACGACGCGGCGATCGAGGCGCTCCGCGCCTCCGGCGTCGTCTGGTCCGAGCCGCAGGTGCTCGACCGCCGGCCATAGCGCCCTGACTCGCGCGGCTCGCCCGCGTATCCTCGAGGCTGCACGACAGGAGCACGCCCATGTCCGAGCCCGTCTTCATCCTCGGCGGCTTCCAGACCGACTTCGCCCGCAACTGGCTGAAGGAAGGCAAGGGCATCCTCGACATGATCGAGGAGGTCGTGAGCGGCACGCTGGACGCGACCGGCGTCGCGCCGTCCGAGGTGGACGTGGCGCACGTCGGTAACTTCGCCGCGGAGCTGTACGTAAAGCAGGGACAGCTCGGCGGCCTCGTCGCGGAGGTGGAGCCGCGCCTCTCCGGCATCCCGACCGCGCGCCACGAGGCCGCGTGCGCCTCCGGCAGCATCGCCGCCCTCGCCGCCTCCGCGGAGATCGAGGCGCAGCGCTACGGCGTCTCGCTGCTGCTGGGCGTGGAGCAGATGAAGACGGTCGACCCGGCGACCGGCGCGGACTTCCTGGGCACCGCCGCCTGGTACGAGGACGAGGCGAAGGGCATCGACTTTGCGTTCCCCGCGCTCTTCGCGCGCCTCGGCGACGAGTACGAGCGACGCTACGGGCTGGACGAGGCGCACCTCGCACGGATCGCGGAGGTGAACTTCGCGAACGCGCGCCGCAACCCGTTCGCCCAGACGCGCGCGTGGTTCACGGACGCAAACCAGCACGAGGAACTGCGCGCCGGCAAGTACGACCGTCCCGTCGCGGGCCGCCTCCGGGTGCGCGACTGCTCACAGGTCACGGACGGCGCGGTCGGCCTCGTGCTCGCGGGCGCGCCGTTTGCCCGCGCGTGGGCGCAGCGCCGCGGCCTGAGCCTGGACGAGGTGCCGCGCATCCTCGGCTGGGGCCACCGCACCGCGCCGATGAAGTGGGACACGAAGATCGCGGAGAGCCGCGAGCATCCGTACGTGCTGCCGCACACGCGCCGCGCGATCGAGGACGCCTTCGAGCGCGCCGGCCTTGCCGATGTGTGGGGCGTGCAGGCGATCGAGACGCACGACTGCTTCACGACGTCCGAGTACATGGCGATCGACCACTTCGGCCTGACCGCGCCCGGCGAGTCCTACCGCGCGATCGAGGACGGGACGATCGACCTCGGCGGTCGGCTGCCGGTGAACCCGAGCGGCGGGCTCATCGGCGTCGGCCACCCCGTCGGCGCGACCGGCACGCGCCAGATGCTCGACGCCTGGCGGCAGGTCACCGGCGTCTCCGGCGACACCCAGGTCGAGGGCGCGCGCCGCGTCGCCACGCTGAACATGGGCGGTTCCGGCACGACATCCGTGGCGATGGTGATCGGGCGGTAGGCGGAGTCGGACGGCGCGGAAGCCCTCACCCCATCCCTCTCCCGCTGCGCAGGAGAGGGGGCCGGAGGCCCTGCTGCCCTCTGCCGCCCGGCACGGGCGGAGCGCGAGTGCCGAGGCCAGGGCGGAGCTCGCGCTCCTCAGCCGCCCGAGGCGCCTACAGCCGCATCTCGCGCACGTCCGGCGCGATCGCCAGCGGCGCGTCGGTCGCGGCCACGACCTGCTCCACGGTGACGCCGGGCGCGGTCTCGCGCAGCAGGAAGCCGTCCGAGGTGACCTCGATCACCGCGAGGTTCGTGACGACGAGGTCGGTGCAGGCCTGCGCGGTGAGCGGGTACGTGCAGCGCTCCATCAGCCGGCTCGCGCCATCGCGCGTCACGTGGTCCATCGCCACGATCAGGCGCTTCGCGCCGGACGCGAGGTCCATCGCGCCGCCCATGCTGCCGCCGCCACGCTCCGGCACCATCCAGTTCGCGAGATCGCCGTTGGACGCGACCTGCAGCCCACCGAGCACGGACACATCGACGTGCCCGCCGCGGATCATCGAGAACGACAGCGCGGAGTCGAAGAACGACGCGCCGGGTACCAGCGTGATCGGCTGGCCGCCGGCGTTGATGACCTCCGGATCGAACGCGCCGCTCGCGTCGATCCCCGCCAGGCCGAGGATCCCGTTCTCGCTCTGGAACAGCACCCCGTGGTCCTCGGGCAGGTGGCTCGGCACCAGCGTCGGCACGCCGATGCCGAGGTTCACGACCATGCCGCGCCGCAGCTCGTGCGCGACGCGCAGCGCGATCAACTCGCGAGGCAGGCCGGTGGGGTGCGTGGTCATGGCGTGAACACCTCGACCGGCACGCACTGGACGATGCGATCGACGAACGCGGCGGGCGTGCCCACGCGCTCCGGATCGATCGCGCCGACCTCCACGATCTCCTCGACCTCCACGATCACCAGGTCCGCGGCGGTCGCCATGATCGGGTTGAAGTTGCGCTGCCCCGCGCGGTACTCCAGGTTGCCCAGGCGGTCGGCGCGCTGCGCCTTCAGCAGCGCCACGTCCGCGTGCAGCGGCTCCTCCAGCAGGTACGTCACGCCCTGCACCTCGATGGTGCGCTTGCCCTCGGCGACGGGGGTGCCGAGGCCGGTGCGCGTCAGCACGCCGCCCAGGCCCGCGCCGGCCGCGCGGATGCGCTCCACGAACGTGCCCTGCGGCGAGAGCTCCAGCGTCACCTCGCCGCGGCGGTACTGCTCCTCGAAGCGGCTCTTCTTCGCGCTCGACGCGCGGATCGCGAACGTCGCGACCATCCCCGCGAGCTGACCGTCCTCGCACAGCTCGTCGAGGAGGTCGCCGAAGCCGATGTTGTTCGCCATGCCGAGGATGCCGCGCGTGCCTCGACGCCGGAGCGCGCGGATCAGGTTGCTCGGCGTGCCCGCCGTGACGAACCCGCCGAACATGATGCGCGCCCCGTCCTCGATCCCCTCGAGGGCGGCGTCGGGCGTGTCGTAGACCGTGGCGACCATGACGCCTCCGCGCGCGTGGCTCGGCATGCGGTTGGGGCATGCTGCTTCCCGATTGTCGTGAGCGCGGGCGTCGCTCCGCAACCCGGCGGCGCGGCGTTCAGCGAGATGCGGGGGCGGGCACGGGTGGCGCTCCCGCGTTCGTGGCGAGGTCCAGCGTGGCCTCCACGACCTCGGCGGGCCGCACACCCAGGAGGCAGGCGTGGTGACCTTCGGGGCACACGCTCTTGAAGCAGTAGGCGCACGGCACGGGCGCGAAGAGCAGGCGGTGCGGGATGCGCCACGGGGTGTGCTGCGGGTTCGTCAGCGCGTAGAGGTCGACGACGGGCGTCCCCACACCCGCCGCGAGGTGCGCCGGGGCGGTGTTGTTCGAGACGAGCACGTCCGCCGCTTCCACCGCCGCCGCCAGTTCCTCGAACGAGAGCCGGCCCACGAGGTCGACGGAGGGCACCGCCGCCAGCGTGCGCACGTGCTCCACCAGCGGCGCCTCGGAGGCGTCGCCCGTGAACGCGACGTTCCACCCGTGGTGCGTCACCAGATCGTGCGCGACCTCCGCGAAGCGCTCCGGCGCGTACCGCCGCGAGGGCGCCGAGGCGCCGACGTGCAGCACCGCGAGCGGCGCGCCCTCGCGCGGCAGTAGCGCGCGGGCCCGCCGGTGCGCCGCGCTCGACACGCGCACGCGGATGTGGTCGTCCTCCGTCCGCGCGCCCACCGTCGCGACCAGGTCGAGCTGGCGCTGCACCTCGTGTCGCATCGCCTCGGCGGTGTCGGTCTCGGGGACCCAGTCGGTGAGCAGCGCGTACGGGTTCTCGCGGCAGTGCGCCAGCCGCAGCGGGATGCCGGCCCACGTCGCGAGCAGCGCGGCGGGCAGCGGGCTCTGGCTGAACACGGTGAAGATCACGCACGCGTCGAAGCCCGCCTCGCGCACGCGCGCCAGCAGTTCGAGGTCCTCGGACGGGCTCGGCGCGCGGTCGTGCTTCATCCACGGCGCCTCGTACACCAGCACGTCGTCCAGCGCCGGCAAGAGCGCCGCCGCCGCCGCCCCGGCGGGCGAGGTGAGCAGCGCCACAGAGCGGCCCGGCGCCGCCTCGTGCAGTGCGCGGATCGCGGGCTCGGTCATCAGCACGTCGCCCGCCGAGTCCAGCCGGACCGCGAGGATGCGTCGTGCACGCTCCCACGCGCCCGCCGGGGCGGCGGCGGTCACACGGCCTCCGCCGGTGCGCTGCGGATGTGCGCGATCAACCCGGTGGTGGAGGCGCCCGCCAGGTACGGCAGGAAGCGCACCTCGCCGCCGAGGGCGCGCACCAGCGCCGCCTCCGGGAGCGTCTCATCCGTGTAGTCCCCGCCCTTCGCGACCACGTCCGGGCCGATGAGCCGGATCAGCGCCTCCGGGGTGTCCTCGTTGAACGCGATCACGTGGTCCACGCTGCTCAGGCCCGCCAGCACCTGCGCGCGATCCTCCAGCGCGTTCACCGGGCGGTCCGCGCCCTTCAGTCGCCGGACGCTCTCGTCGCTGTTCACGCCGACGATGAGCACGTCGCCCAGCGCCTTCGCCTGGCTCAGGTAGGTCACGTGCCCGCGGTGCACGATGTCGAAGCAGCCGTTGGTGAACACGATGCGCCGCCCCGCCTGCCGGTGCGCGTTCACGAGCGCCGTGAGCGAACGCGTGTCGTCGAGGATCTTCCCGCCGTCCAGCAGCCCCGCCCGCACGTCGTCCAGCGTGCAGACCGTCGTGCCGTCTCGTCCCACGACCGCCTGTGCGGCGGCGCGCGCGACCTCGGCGGCGGCGGGCATCGTCGCGCCGGCGCCCAGCGCCAGCGCGAAGCCGGCGGAGAACGTGTCGCCCGCGCCCGCTGCCCGCGCGTTGGGGGCGGCGGTCGCGTACGTGCGGTACCAGCCGCCCTCCCGGTCCAGGACGACCGCGCCGTCCACGTCCAGCGTGACCGCCACGTACTGCGCTCCGACGCGGGTGAGGAGGCGGGCGGCACGGCTCAGCACCGCCTCGACCCGGTCGCCCGAGTCGAGGCGGGCGGATCCGCCGAGCAGCGCCGCCGCCTCTTCGAAGTTCGGCTTCACCGCAGTGACGCCGACCTGCCGGTAGTGCGGGAGGCGCTTGGAGTCCACGAAGAGCACGCGCGGCGTGCTCCGCTGCAGTTCCGTCAGCGCCGCGATCACGTTCGGGGTGAGGATGCCGTAGCCGTAGTCGGAGACGATCACCACGTCCATCTCGCGGTAGCGGCGGCGCAGCGTCGCGATCACGCGCGCCTCCACTGCCGGCGGGAGCGCCTCCGTCGTCCCGGTGTCGAAGCGAACCAGCAGCTGCGTCCCCGCGACGACCCGCTGCTTCACCAGCGTGGCGCGGCCGGGCACGGTGATCGCGTCGTCCAGCCGCACACCGCTGCGCCCGAGGCACCCGACCAGCCGCGCGCCGTCTGCATCCTCGCCCAGCACGGTGAGCAACGAGACGTCCGCGCCCAGCGCGCGCACGTTCGCCGCGGTGTTCGCCGCGCCGCCGCAGGCGTCCTCCCGCGTCGCGACGTCCACGATCGGCGCGGGCGCCTCGCGACAGAGCCGCGTGCTCGTGCCGCGCAGGTACGAGTCGAGGATCGCCTCCCCGATCACCAGCGCGCGCAGGCCCGGGAGCCGCGCCGCCACGTCGAAGAGGTCGCCGCTCATTTCGTGTACTGCGCTTTCACGGGCTCCTCGACGCCGACGATGACGGCGGCGGCGCGGTCCAGGTCGTTCACGACGACGCTCGGCCAGCGCTTGCCGTCCACGCGCCACTCCGTCTCGTTGCCGTTGTCCACCAGGATCGTGCGGCAGCCGGCGCGGTTGCCGGCCTCTACGTCGTCCAGCGTGTCCCCCACCATCCACGACTCGCCCGGGTCGATCCCCAGCTCCTCGGCGGCGCGGGTGATCAGCCCCGCCGCCGGCTTGCGACAGTCGCACTCGATCGCGAGATCGGAGACGGAGCCGTCCGGGTGGTGCGGGCAGTAGTAGAAGCCGGCGAGGCGCGCCCCCATCGGTGCGAAGAGCTCGCAGATGCGGTCCTCGACGGCCCGCATCGCCGACTCGGGGAACATCCCCTTCGCGATGCCGGACTGGTTCGTCACGATGACGATCGCGTAGTCCTCGCGCACGAGGCGCATGATCGCGCGCCGCGCGTTCGGTGCGAGGCGAATCTGTGCCGGATCCGCGTTGTACGGGACGTTCTCAACCAGCGTCCCGTCCTTGTCCATGAACACGACCCGATTCACAGGCTGACCTCCAACTGCGTCGCACCCGTCTCCTGCGCCTGCTCCACGAGGTCGCAGAGCAGGTGGACCAACAGACCGTGCACCTCCTGCACGCGCTGCGTGTCGCGCGAGGGCACCACCACCGCCGCGGAGGTGAGCGCGCGCGCGGCGCCGCCGTCCCCGCCGAGCAGCGCGACCGTCCGCATGCCTCGGCGCTGCGCCGCCTCCAGCGCGCACAGCACGTTGGGCGAAGCGCCGCTGGTGCTGAACGCGAGCAGCACGTCGTCCGGCGCGCCCAGCGCCTCCACCTGCCGCGCGAACACGGACTCGAACCCCACGTCGTTCGACCACGCGGTGAGCGTCACGGTGTCCGTGGTCAGCGGCACCACCGGCAGCGCGCGCCGGTGCTCGGAGCGGTACCGCGCCACCAGTTCCCCGGCGAAGTGCTGCGCGTCGGCGGCGCTCCCACCGTTGCCGCAGACGAGCACCTTCCCCCCGCCCTCGAAGCAGCGGTTGAGGATCCGCGCGACGACCAGGACGTCCGCGACCAGGTGCGCCCGCCCCTGCTCCAGCGTCTCGATCAGCTCGTCGAACCCGCGCGCGACCACCGCGCCGTGGTCCGCGGTGTCGACCGCGCCACGCTCGCGTGCCGCGATCACGGACTCGCACAGCGCCCCGACCTGCGCGGTGACCGCGTCCCACGTGAACAGTTCCGCCGCGCGCGCGAGCCCGGCCGCGGCGAACCGGCGGCGCAGGGGCTCATCGCGCAGCAGCCGGCACACCGCCGCCGCGAGCGCATCCGTGTCCCGCGGCGGGACGAGGAGCCCCGTCACGCCGTCCACCACCGTGTACTGGATGCCACCCACGCGCGCCCCGACCACCGGCGTGCCGCAGGCCATCGCCTCCACCGGGGTGATCCCGAACGGCTCGTACCACGGCGTGGTGATGAACAGGTCCGCGGCCGCGTACCAGTACGCGATCTCCTCGCGCGGGCGCTGGCCGAGGAAGTGGATCGCGTCGGAGACGCCCTCCTCCACCGCGATCTCGGAGAGCCGCGCGATCTCGGGGGTGAGCGTGGGGTCGGGGCGCTCGCTCTCTCCGCCGGCGATCAGCAGCACCGCATCCGGGTGCGCGCGGCGCACCCGCGCGAACGCACGCACGACGTTGTCGACGCCCTTGCGCGGCACGAGCCGTCCGAGGTGCAGCAGCACGCGTCCCTCGCTCGGCAGGCCCAGGTGCGCGCGCGCCTCGTGCATCCCGACCGGGCGGCATTCCTCCGGGTCGTAGCCGCACGGGATCGTCGAGATGCGCGCGGGCTCGGCGCCGTACAGGCTCAGCAGGTCGAACTCGTCCTGCGGGCACTCCGCGATGATGTGGTCCGCCGACCCGACCAGGCGCGTCTCGATGTGCTCGCGCTCCGGGGGGAACTCGTCGTGGGCGCCCTGGTGCTGGCGGCGCACCTTCCCCAGCGCGTGGAACGTGATCACGAACGGCACGCCCAGCCGGCGCTTCAGCTCCTCCGCGACCAGGCCGCTCATCCAGAAGTTCGCGTGCGCCAGGTCATAGGGGCGTTGCTGGTCCGCCGCGAAGCGCACCACCTGCTCCGCGAACGCGGGCATGTGCGGCAGCAGATCCTCCTTCCGCACGAAATGCGCCGGGCCGGCGTCCACGTGCACCACCCGGTAGCCCTCGTGCTCCACGACCGCGGGCAGCTCGGCGCGGTCGCGGCGCGTGAAGACGTCCACCGCGTGCCCCGCCGCCGCCAGCCGCCGCGCGATCTGCGCCACGTAGACGTTCTGCCCACCGCTGTCGACCCCGCCGAGGATCGCGAGCGGCGAGGCGTGCTCGCTGATGATCGCAATGTGCCGCGTGCGCTCCTGCTGCAATGGATGCTCCTAACGTGCCCACGCGGGCGCGGCGGTGCCGCGACGGCCCGCCACCTCTTCGAAGAGGTGCTGCCAGTCCGCGCGGAAGCGGTCGATGTTGAATCGTTCGAGGGCGCGCGCCCGTGCCGCCTCGCCCAGCCGCGCCGCCTCGTCCGGCGCGCGCGCAAGGCGCTGCATGTGGGGGATGAGACGCCCCACGTCCGTGTCCAGAAAGCCGGAGCGCCCCGACTCGATCACGGTGGGCAGTTCCGTGGTGGCGAGACCCACGACCGGCAGGCCCACCATCATCGCCTCGAGGATCGCGAGCCCCAGGCTCGTGTATCGGATCGGGTTGAAGAAGAACCGGTAGTCCGCCTCGCGACGCAGCAGCCCCGCGTGCGGGAGGTCGCCCAGCCCGTCGCGCTCCTCGGAGCCCATGCCCGCCAGATCGACGGGGACGCTCGCCCGGACGCGCTCGAACACGTCCGGGCCCAGGCGGCGTCCGCGGCTGAACAGGTGGTTCACCACGGTGATCCCGCGATCCACCATGCCGTTGAAGCGCGCGTCGTCGGGCACCGTCACGCCGTGCTCGATCACCACCGTGGGCGTGTCACCCGCGTCCCACATCAGCTCGTTGAACGCCGTGACGTGCACCAGCAGCACGGACGGGTCGTCCACCAGGTGCCGCTGGTCTGCCGCCCGCTCCACCGGCGGGTCGTGCTCCAGGTACACGCGCGGCAGCCGGCGCTGCGCGTCGCTCAGCAGTTCCGCCTGGTCGACGAGGTAGTTACGCGGCGACTGGAACAGCACCACGTCGACCTCGACGTCGCGGACGTGCTCGGCCGGCACCTCGGTCACGTTGTGGGGCCAGTCGAAGTGGCCCGAGCGCCCGCCGTAGCCCTCTGGCCGCCCGTCCTTCACCGGGAGCAGGAACTCGCAGGGGGTCTGCGACAGGTAGTAGAGGTAGCTCCCGTGGACGTGCCAGGTGAGGACGCGAGGTGGGCTCGCCATCATCAGGCCACCACCCGTCGCATGTCCTCGCGGCCCGCGCGGGTCAGCTCCGCGACGGCCGCGACCACCTCCGCCGGCGGGATGTCGAGGCATTCCAGCGCGCGCGGACAGTCGATGTGGAAGCACGGCGCGCAGTCGGTCTCGCGCGTGAGCAGGCGGCTCGGCACGACGCGGGGCGCCCAGCGCTCCGCGGGGTCCGTGCCCGAGTAGGTCGCGACCACCGGCACGCCGAGCGAGTCCGCCAGGTGCATCGTGAGCGAGTTGTTCGCGACCACGGCGCGCGCCCCCGCCACTAGCGCCGCGACGCCCGGCAGCGAGGTGCGCCCGGCCAGCGCGACGGCGCCCGGCTCCCCGGCGGCCACCTGCGCGACCAGTTCGGCCTCGCGCGCGCTCCCGACCACGAGCACCGGCGCGCCCAGCGCCTCGCGCAGCCCGCGCACGACCTCCGCGAACGCTGCCGCCGGGTAGCGCCGCGCCGGCGCGGAGGCGCCCGGAGCGACGACGACGTATGGCGCGGTCACGCCATGCTCCGCCAGCAGCGCGCGTGCCTCCGCGTGCGCCTCGGCGGGGACCCCCAGCCGCAGCCGCGCATCGAGCGCGTCGAAGCCCACGCCCCGCACCAGGTGCAGCGCGCGCTCCGCCTGGTGCAGCCGCGCGGACGGCGCGGGGACCTCGTGCGTCAGGAGCTGTCCGCCGAACAGCGCGGCGTGCCCCGCGCGGATCGGGATGCCGGCGAGGAAGCACGCGTAGGCGGCGGCGAAGGCGGTCTGCGAGAAGCTGGTGAAGATGAACGCGGCGTCGAAGCGGCCGGCGCGCAGCGTCTCGATCAGCCGCTGCTCGTCTGCCGGCCCCACGCGGCCCGGGCGCAGCTGCTGCCAGATCGCCTCGTGCGTCAGCACCGCGTCGATGCCCTCGATCAGCGTCGCCGCCGGCGCCCCACCGGTCGAGGCGAGCAGTGTGACACGCGCATGCGGCAGCGCCGCGCGGATGGCGGCGACCGCGGGCGAGAGCAGGACCACGTCTCCGGCGTTGTCCAGGCGGACCAGCAGGACGTTCCGCACCGCGTCCCACGGTGCGGTCACGGCGCACGTCGTCATGCGGCAGCCCCGACCAGCGAGAGCGCGGCGTCGATCACCTCGGCCGCCACGGGCACCGGGCCGCCGCGCAGCCCCCTCCCGAGCGCGAGGTGTCGCGCGCGGTCGATGGGCGCCCAGCGCGCGGGGTCGGAGCCGACGAACACCACCACGCTCGGCGTCTGTCGCGCGGCCGCGACGTGCGAGACGCCGGTGTCGTTCGTCACGACGACCTGCGCCTCGTCGACGAGCGCGGCCAGCGCCCCGAGGCTCGTCCGGCCGACGACATCGATGACCGGCGCCAGCGTCCGCGCGGCGAGCGCGTCCGCGATCGGGCGCTCCGCCGCGCTGCCCGTGACGACGATGCGCAGCCCGCGCGCGGCGAGCGCGTCCGCGACGGCCGCGAAGCGGGCGAACGGCCAGCGGCGGTCGTCGCCTCGTCCCCCGGGATGCACGATCACGTACGGCTGCCCACCCGCGCCCGCCGCCGCGCGCAGCGCGTGCGCCTCCACCCGGTCCGCCTCGAACACCGGCAACTCGAGCGTGGGGTCGAGGACATCGAGGCCCAGTGGCGGCAGCGCGGCGAGCATCCGCAGCGGCTCCGGGAGCGCGTCCGGGTAGGCGACGTGGAACGGCGGCACGACCGGCGCGTCCGGCGGCACGAACCCCGCATGCACGCGGGCCGGGATCGTCGCGGCGAAGTCGTTGATGATCCGCCCGTCCCCGTGCAGCTGCAGCACCACGTCGAAGGTGCGCTCGATCGAGGACTGGAACGCGGCGAGGCGCGCCGGCGAGCCCTCGTCCAGCTCGCGCTCGGGGATCCCCGGCCAGCCCGGGAACTCCAGCAGGTCGTCGAAGTAGTGCGGGTAGCGCGCGACGAACTCGCGCGCCCACGGGAGCCCGACCAGCACGATGCGCGAGCGCGGCCCGGCGAGGCGCAGCGCGCGGATCGCCGGGATCGTGCACAGCAGGTCGCCCAGGTGCAGCGCCCGGATCACGGCCACCTCGATCGATCCCACCATCTGCTCCCGTCCCTGAGATCAGAGATGCCGGATCGGCGCCCGTGCCCGGCCCCGCGGCGAGCAACAACGTAGGTTTCGAGTGGTGAAGCTCGCGTCCTGACGCGAAAGCCCGTCGTCGCAGAGCCGTCGCACTTCTCTCGCACGCACTCGCGCGTCACCCGCCGCCGCGAGGGGATTCGCGACTGGGTACGCTGTCAGACCAAGCGACCGCCGCGATCAGCGATATGCACCCGTGATGGTGAAGGCGGCGCCCCGCCCACCTCGCAACCTAGGGCCACGAGGTCTCGCGCAGCGGCAGCACCATCACCTCCGGGATCACGCTTTCGGCCGGCATCTGCAGCACGAAGCGGATCGTGTGGGCCACGTTCCGGGGATCCTGCAGCACCTGCGGGTCCACCTCCGGGAAGCGGTCGGTGATGAACGGGGTGCGCATGCCGCCCGCGATGACCGCGGTGACGCGCACGCCCTCGGGGCGCAGCTCCGCGTGCAGCGCGTGGCTCAGCCCCAGCAGCCCCCACTTGCTCGCGTGGTACGCCCCCGCATTCGGCCACGCGCGCCGTGCCGCCGTGGAGACGATGTTCACGATCTGCCCCCGCGAGTCGCGGAGCGCCGGGAGCGCCGCGCGCGCCATGAGGAACGGGCCCCGCAGGTTCACCGCCAGCACGCGGTCCCAGTCCGTCACGGCGAGGTCCGACAGCGGCAGGGTCACGTCGATGCCGGCGTTGTTCACGAGCACGTCCAGCCGCCCGTACTCGGCCAGCGTCGCGGCGACGGCGCGGTCCGCGTCCTCCTCCGCGGCGACGTCCAGACGCAGCGCGCACGCCCGCCCGCCCTGGGCGCGGACGGACGCCGCCACCTCCTCGGCGCACTCGGGACGCACATCGGCGACCACGACGCCCATCCCCGCCTCGGCAAGCGCGGAGGCGGTGGCGGCGCCAAGACCGCCACCGCCCCCGGTGATGAGCGCCACGGCGCCGTCCAGCGCGCCCGGCGGACCGGCTGGCCGCGCCACTAGATCTCCCCGCGATCGGCCGGCGGCCCGGACGGACGGATCTCGCTGGCGCCCGTCGCCTCCGCGTGGTCCTCCACCATGTCCTTGAAGCGGCCCAGGTCCTCGCGCGTCTGGTCGGCCGGGTTGCTGAACATGCGCGCCACGGCCTCCCCGGCGGCCCCGCCGGGCGCCTGGTAGCCCATGTTCACCTCGATGCGCGTGCGCTCGCCCATCGGGTGGAAGCGGACGGCTCCGTTCACGCGCGCCCCGTCGCCTTCGTCGCTGCGCCACGCCACCAGCTCGTCCGGGATGTTCTCCACCACGTAGGCGTCCCACTCCACCTCGGCGCCCATCGGCCCCTTTGCCTTCCAGTGGTAGCGGCCCTCGCTGGTCTCGTTCACCTCGATCACGTTCTCCATGAAGCGCGGGAACTGGGTGAAGTTCGTCCAAGCGGCATAGACCTGCCGGATCGGGGCGTTCACCTCGATGCTCTCGTGCACTTCGGCCATGTCGGTCATCGTCGTCCTCCCTGTTGCGCACGCGGCACACGCGTGGTGACTGAGGCCACGCTACGGACGCCCTGCTCACCCCGGTGCGACCGAGGGCGCGGCGCACGTTGCGAAGCGATCACGCTCGCGGCGCATCGCGGACGAGAGGTGGCGAGGCGTGCGGGTGGCACGCGCCGCCGCGCTGGGGGAGCCCCGGGGCCGCAGGTCCCCAGGGCTCCCCCAGCGCGTCAGTCGGCGCGGACCCGGCCGGGGTCCACGGACAGCGACACCGCAGCCAGGCTGCCGAAGTACCGCACATCGTGGCCACGGTGACGGTGCATGATGCGGGCGACGTGGTGACGGCGGTCGCCGGCCACCACCAGCACCCCCA
>JBFWQJ010000019.1:0-21885 GCA_050249515.1 Dehalococcoidia bacterium
CGTGTCCTCGTCGCCAGTTCGGGGACACCGTCGCCCAGCGGGCCGTATGCCGCGCGGTGCGCCACGGCGAGCACGGAGATGCCGAGCTCCGCGGAGGCGGCGATCAGGTCGTTCACGCTCTTCTCGCCGATGCCGCGCGTCGGCACGTTCACGATGCGGTCGAACGCCACCGTGTCGTACTCGTTGTGCACGATGCGCAGATAGGCGATCAGGTCGCGCACCTCGCGGCGGTCGTAAAAGCGCGTCCCGCCGACGATGCGGTACTTCACGCCCTGCGCGATGAATGCCTCTTCAATCGCGCGCGACTGCGCGTTCGTCCGGTACATCACGGCGATGTCGGAGGTCTGGTAGCGGTCGCCGCGGAGCAGCCGGTTCACCTCGCCGGCGATGAAGAGCGCCTCCTCCTCGCCGTAGGTCGCCTCGTACTCGACCACGCGCTCGCCGTCGGGGTTCGAGGTCCACAGGTTCTTCTCCGGGCGGCCCTCCGCGCGGCGGATCACGGAGTGGGCCACGCGCAGGATGTGCCCGGTGGAGCGGTAGTTCTGCTCCAGCAGCACCACCGTCGCGCCGGGGAAGTCCTCCTCGAAGTTCAGCAGGTTGCGGATGTCGGCCGCCCGCCACGAGTAGATCGACTGGTCGGGGTCGCCCACCACGGTCAGGTTGCGGTGCACCGAGGACAGCGCGCGCGCCAGCTGGTACTGCACCAGGTTCGTGTCCTGGAACTCGTCCACCAGCGTGTGCAGGTAGCGCTCCGCGTACTGCTGCTGGATCTCCGGGTGCGCCTCGAACAGCTCCAGGGTGCGGCCGAGCAGGTCGTCGAAGTCCACCGCGCCGTTGCGACGCAGGGCCGCCTCGTACCGCTCGTAGACGCGGCCGACGATCTCCTCGAAGTAGTTGTCCACCGAGCGCTGGAACGAGGCCGCGCTGCGCCGCTCGTTCTTCGCCGCGGAGATCGCGGAGAGCACCGCACGAGGCGTGAAGCGCTTCTGGTCGATGTCCAGTTCGCTCTCGATGGTGCGGATGAGCGCCGTCTGGTCGTCCGTGTCGTAGATCGCGAAGTCGCGCGACAGGCCGATCGCCTCGCCCTCGCGGCGGAGCAGGCGCGCGCAGATCGAGTGGAACGTCCCCATCGACAGCGAGGCGGCGCCGGCGCCGAGGAGCGCGTCGACGCGTTCGCGCATCTCCTTCGCCGCCTTGTTCGTGAACGTCACGGCGAGGATGCGCCACGGCGGCACCCCGCGCTCCTGCACGAGGTGCGCGATGCGGTGGGTGATCACGCGCGTCTTCCCGGATCCGGGCCCCGCGAGGATCATCAGCGGCCCGCTCTCCACCTCGACGGCGCGAGCCTGGGCCTCGTTCAGGGTGTCGGTGAGGGATGCCATGGGCCGATTGTAGGCGCGCCTCCCGCAAGGGACGCCGCCCGGCGGGCGCGTTCATGAGTCGCCGGTCAACGCATCTATCCACAAGCGTGCGATTGACCGGGCCCGACCGGCGAGGCGATCGGCGCGACCCGAGGATGCGCGCGTGTTAGCCTGACACGCGGCAGGGGGAGGGACTCATCCATGGACGTGCTGCTGAGCTGGCCGGGTGGCAGTTGGCAAGCGACCGCGCGGCTGTTCGGCGGGCTGATCTCCGCCTACCTGCTGATCATCTGGCTCGCCTCGGTATTCTGGGTCTTCCGCGACATCCGCTCGCGCACCACGGACATGGTCTCGCACCTGATCAGCGTGGCGATCGCGGTGCTGTTCCCGATCGTGGGCCTGCCGATCTACCTCATCCTCCGCCCCTCCGACACGCTGACCTCGGCGTATGACCGCCAGCTGGAGCAGGAGGCCCTGCTGTCCGAGTTGCAGACGGTCAGCGCCTGCCCGAACTGCCGCCGCCCCGTCCAGGACGAGTTCACCGTCTGCGCGTTCTGCGCGACCCCGGTGAAGCAGGGATGCGCGAGGTGCGGCCGCCAGCTCCGTCTGTCGTGGCGTTACTGTCCGTACTGTGCCACGCCGCGCGCGCCATCCCAGGCGCCGGAGCGGGAGCGTGCCGGCGGGATGGAGCGCCCCGCGTCCGCCTCGCCGCTCGCCCAGCGCGTGTCCGCCTCGCGCGACGCCGCCGTCGAGGCGATCCGACGCGCCGCCACCGGGGGACGCACCGCCGCGGACGGCCCGGACGACGGTCCCGACGAGGCCCCGCCCCGCCCGCGTCGCGCGCCCTCCAGCAGCGTGAATAACGGCGACACACCCCCGGCGCCTCGTCCCCGCCCGCGCGCGCCGCGCCCGGACGGCGACCGCTGACCGGTCGCGGCCGGCGCCGCCCGGCCTGAGCCGACGCAACGCAGACACGTAGAAGGGCCGCCCACTGGGCGGCCCTTCTCGTCAGGCTGCGGGACGGCTGCGTCCGGCTAGCGCAGCGCCTCATCGAGGAGCGCGCGGGTCTCCGTGAGCTGGGCGTCGCGCCAGTCCTCGGCGTGGTCCCAGGTGCTGGCGCGGTACTTGTCCATCGCCGCCTCCCAGGCCGGGGTGTCGCGCTCCACGCCCTCCAGCACCTTGCGGAGCGCCGGCATCTCGGCGTTCGCGCGGTCGGCGCGCTCGATCCAGTGGCCCAGGTAGCGGTGGTTGCCGTCGTAGAAGGCGATCGCGGGGATCGACTCGAACTCACCGTCCTTCAGGAACTCGGCCATGATGTCCTTGTTCTGGTCGCGCAGGAAGAACCGCGTCTCCATGCCGGTGAGCTCGCCGATCTTCGCGATCACCGGCAGGCCGCGGAACACGTCCGGGCACCAGTCCTCGCCCAGGCACAGCGCCTTCACGCCGTGCGAGGCGACGAGCTGCTTCACCGCCTCGATGTCGGCGGCGTCCGGCTGCCACTCGTCGTAGTGGCGCTGGAAGCTCTCCTTGTTCTTCTCGATCGCGGCCATCCAGGCGGCGAAGGTCGGCATCCCCTCCGCGAAGCGCTCCGGCGTGACCACCGAGTCCGCCGGCGGCGGGGTCTGCTTCGCGAGGACGGTCGAGGCTGCGGTCATCGTTCTTCACCCATTTCCAGCAGTGGTGCGTGCTTGCTCGACGCCCGGGGCCGCAGTGTGGCGGCACGCGCTCCCCGAGGGGGCGCGCGGCGTCGTGATGTGGCAGACACGGTACCACGCGGCGGCGGGCGCTGTATTTTCTACGGCGCCCCGGCGGGGGGCTCGTCCAGCGCGTCCCACACGGCACCCGCGGCCTCCGCGGGCAGCGCGGCGACCTCCACGCTCGCCGCACGGGCGCGCGCCTCCAGGGCGACGAAGGCGGCTGTGAAGCGCTGGGCTGCTTCGCGGAGCGCCTCTTCGGCGTCCACGTCCGCCGCGGCGGCCACCCGGACGGCCGCGACGAGGAGCGCGAGCGCGTCGCCCGCGTCGATCGCGGCGCGAGCCGCCTCGGTGGGGTCGACGGCAGGCGCGGCGAGCCCGGCGCGCTGCGCCCGTGAGAGCAGCGACTGCACGCGCTGGAGCGCGGGTGCCGCCCGGGGCACGGAGTCGAGCGCGCCCGGCGGGGCGGCTGACGTGCCGTCCGCCTCGCGCTCCGCCTTCTTGATCGCCTCCCAGCGGTCGAGGAGGTCCTGGTTCGACCCGGCCTCCTCGTCCCCGAAGACGTGCGGGTGGCGGCGGACGAACTTCGCGTGGGCGTACCCCGCCACGTCCTCTGCCGTGAACCGGCCGGCCTGCTGCGCGAGCGCCGTCTGCATGAAGAGGTGCGCCATCAGGTCGCCCAGCTCCTCGCGCATGCCGGCCGCGTCGTCGCGGTCGATCGCGTCGACCAGCTCGTACGCCTCCTCCAGCAGGTAGCGACGGAGCGTCTGCGGCGTCTGCTCGCGGTCCCACGGGCAGCCGTCCGGCGCGAACAGCCGCTCCATCACCCCACGCAGCCCGGCGATCGAGCCGCGGTCGTCCTCCGGTGCCAGCGGGGGTAGGTGCCACGCGGCGGCGTCGAGGGACAGGGTGGCGACGGCCGTCTCCTCCACCACGCCGTCCCGCACCACGCGGGCGAGGGTGGCGGGTGCGTAGCGCGCGCGCACCAGCGGGCGGGCCGCCTCGAACTGCGGCGCGAGCACCAGCAGCCCGCGCGCGGCGTCGAAGCGGGGGTGTTCGGGGTCGAACGCCTGCACCTGGTGCGGCGCGAGTCCGAGCGCGGCGACGACGGCATCCAGCGAGGGCGACGAGGTGGTGGGCATCCGCCCGAGTATACCGGCCGCCCCCGCCGCACCTACACTGAGGGCATGTACGCCGCCCGCCGGGTCGCCTCGGCCCTGTTCATCGTCTGCATCCCGGTCTTCCTGCTGCTGTCGAACGTGCGGATCGCGGCGACGGAGGAGGCCGTCTACCACTACGGCTTCTCCGCGTACAACGTCCCGGCCGTCACCGGCCTCGACCGCGCGCAGCTGGACCGCGCGGCGCGCGAGATCGTCGCCTACTTCACCTCGGGCGACCCGGACTCGCTGCTCGACATCCGCGTGGTCACCACGTCCGGCGAGTCGCAGCCGCTCTACAACGAGCGCGAGGTGATCCACATGCGCGACGTGAAGCAGTTGTTCCAGTTCTTCTTCCGCGTGCACGAGTTCGCGTTCGCCTACATGGCGATCTACGTCGCGGCCGTCTACCTGTGGAGCCGCGAGCAGTCGCTGCGCCGCCTCGCGCGGCAGGCGGTGACGGCGGGCGTGGTGACGGCGGTGACGCTGGGCCTCGCGGCGATGGCGATGCTCGTGGGGTTCGATGAGCTGTTCACCGGCTTCCACATCATCTCGTTCTCCAACGACTTCTGGCAGCTCGATCCCGCCACAGATCGGCTGGTGCAGATGTTCCCGATGGGCTTCTGGTTCGACGTCTCGATCGGCGCCGGGGTGCTGACGGTGGTGGAGGGCGGCCTGGTCGCCCTCGCCGGCTACGCCTACCTCGAGTGGAGCGAGCGCCGCGCCGAGCGCCGCCGCCGCGCGCGCGCCCGTGCCCGCGCGGAAGCCGAGGGCATCATCGTCACGCCGCAGTAGCGGCGGACGTGCGGCGCTAGAAGCCGTCCCAGCCGGGCCGCTTGCTCGCCTGCTTCACCCACTTCACGAACTGCGCCTCGTCGAAGTCGTCCTCGTGGATGTCGAGGTAGCGCGTGTCCGGATCCTTCGAGGCACCGGGCGGCGGCGGCCGGAGCGCGGCGCCGTTGAGGAACGTCACCTTCACGTAGCGCGTGAAGCAGTGGTAGCTCAGGAACCAGCCCTTGCCCTCCACCCCGTAGAACGGCGAGTTCCACCGCACCGCCTTGCGCACCTCCGGGACGTTCGCCTCGATCAGCGCGTCGAGGCGGCGGCCGATGTCCTGCTTCCACTCCGGCATCGCGGTGATGTACGCCTGCACCGGCGCGTCGCCGTCGGCCTTCGCGATCTGCGGGTTGCCGCCGGAGAGGAGCACGACCTCGCCGGGAGCCGGCGGGGTGGTCTTGCGGGCGGGGCGCTTCGAGGTCGGCATGCTCGGACGGTACGACGCGAGGCGCTACAGGGGCGCTACAGCTCGTCGTCCCAGTTGTTGACGCCGCCGTGGTCGCCGCCGTGCGTGTGGCTGTGGCCGCCGGGGCCGTGGCTGTGCCCGTGGCCGCCGCCCATGCCGTCGTCGAACATGTCCTCCGCGTCGTCCAGGAAGTCCTCGGCCTCGCCCTCGCCGAGCTCGGCACGGGGGCGGACGCCGGTGAGGACGTTCAGGCGGTTGATCGTCTTGCGCGCGGTGCTCTTCGACTTGCAGGAGGGGCACGGCGCCGCGTCGTCACGTGCGGCGATCGAGCGGCGCAACTCGAACTTGTTCCCGCACTTCTTGCACAGGTAGTCGTAGGTCGGCATCGGGCGGTGATCCTCGGTCTCATCGAACGGGCCCCCCGAGGTTCCTCGGGAGGCCCGTAGTGTGCATCGTCAGGCGCGGACTAGTCGAGGTAGTCCTTCAGCTTCTTGGAGCGCGTGGGGTGGCGGAGCTTGCGGAGCGCCTTCGCCTCGATCTGGCGGATGCGCTCGCGCGTCACGTTGAACTCGCGACCGACCTCCTCCAGCGTGCGGGAGCGGCCGTCCTCCAGGCCGAAGCGCAGCTCCAGCACCTTCCGCTCGCGCGGGGTGAGGCTGGAGAGCACGTCCATCACCTGCTCCTTCAGGAGCTGGTGCGAGGCCGCGTCCGAAGGCGCGAGGGCGGACGGGTCCTCCAGGAAGTCGCCGAGGTGGGAGTCCTCCTCCTCGCCGATCGGCGTCTCCAGCGAGACGGGCTCCTGCGACACCTTCATGATCTCGCGCACGCGGTCGGCGGGGAGCTCCAGCTCCTTGCCGATCTCCTCGGCGGTCGGCTCGCGGCCGAACTCCTGCACGAGGCGGCGCTGGATGCGGACGAGCTTGTTGATCGTCTCCACCATGTGCACGGGGATGCGGATCGTGCGCGCCTGGTCAGCGATGGCACGCGTGATCGCCTGCCGGATCCACCAGGTGGCGTAGGTGGAGAACTTGAAACCCTTGCGGTAGTCGAACTTCTCCACCGCGCGGATCAGGCCGATGTTGCCTTCCTGGATCAGGTCCAGCAGGGACATGCCACGGCCGATGTACTTCTTCGCGACCGACACGACGAGGCGCAGGTTCGCCTCCGTCAGCTGCCGCTCGGAGCGGCGGCCGTCGTAGATCAGCTTCTCGAAGTAGTACTGGAGCCCGCCGCCGTGCTTCTCCTGCAGCTTCTCCGCCAGGTTCCGCGGGGGCGGGAACGCCTTGCTCTCCGTGCCGGCGATCTCCGCGGCCCAGCGGACGTGCTCCGGCCGCATGATGTGGGTGATGATCGAGTGACGGATCAGCGCCGCGTGCGCGCGCTCCTCGTCCCACTTCATCTCCTTCATCAGCGCCTTGTGCATCGCCTCGTCCAGGTCGCCGTCCAGCGTCCGCCGGAACGCCGGGTCGACGATGCGCTCCGATACGGACTGGCGCGGCAGGTCGAGGTGGCGCGAGACCGCCTGGTAGACCGGGCGGTCGTGGTGGAACTGGCGCAGCAACTCCACGAAGACCTCGCCCCAGGTCGGCTCCTCGCCGTTCTCCTCGCGGTAGTCCTCCAGGATCTGCTCGACGTGCAGCCACTCCTCGATCGCGCGGGAGAGGCGCTTCTCGTCGTCCGCGGTGAGCAGCGAGACCTTGCCGATCTCGCGCAGGTACATGCGCACCGGGTCGTCGATGCCGGCGACCTCGTCCACGATGCGGCGGGCGGCGTCCACCACCCCGCTGGCCTCGCGGCCCGCGATCGGGTCGATGCGGACGGAGATGCCGTTCTCCGAGAGCTGCGAGATGACGGAGGAGAGCTTCTCCGCGCTGACCTCCGCGTCCGGGATCGCCTCCAGCACGTCTTCCGCGCTCACGGACCCGGAGCGCCGCCCCTTGTTCAGGAGCGCTTCGAGGCCGGCATCCGCGATGCTCGTGTCTTCAAAGGCCTGTGTCATGCGATTCCCCTCTCACCCGAGTCGTCGTCGGCTCCCGATCGACGCCCGGTCGCTATCTGGTACGCGCGCGTCAGCTCCCGCTGTCGCTGGATCGTGTGCTCGAACTCGTCCGCCACGCTGTCGCGGTCCTCGACCGCGCCGTCGTCGTCCTCGTCCGGCGCAGCGCCCGCCGTCACCGGCACGCCGAGGCGCGCCGCGCGCAGGCTCTGCGCCTGCTCCACCGCCGTGGAGCGCAGCCGCTGTGCCGCCCGCCCCAGCCGCAGCCGCTTCGCCATGTCCTCCACCATCGGTCCGATGTGTCGGGCGTCGTAGTCGGGGAGGGCACTCGCGGTCAGCAGGGCGTGACGCTCCCGCAGCAGCTCGTCGAGGTCGTCCAGGTGCTCCTCGAGGTCGATGTCCTCCGCCCACGCGGCGAAGAGCGCGCGGTTGATCGAGTCCTCGAACGTGTCGTGGTCGAGCGCGACGCCGGCGGCGCGGGCCTCCCGCCGCTGGACCAGCAGCCGCAGCAACTGCGTCTCGCCGTCCGGCGGCGCGGCCGGCTGCTTCTTCGCCGCTGCCACCTCGCGCGGTGTCGCCACCGGCCGAGGCCGTCCCGCCGCCCGTTGCGCGAGCAGGGTCAGCACCGTGCGCTCGTCGACCTGCCCGATGCGGGCGAGTCGCTGGACATAATGCGATTTTACCACCGGGTCGGTCATCGCGGCGATCGTGGGCAGGAGCGCCTCCACGGCGCGGGAGCGGGAGCGCGGGTCGGCCGCGTCGGTGGCCTTCGTGACGGCGGCGAACAGGTGGTCCGCCACCGGCAGCGCCTCGCGGATCAGCGCACGCAGCGCCTCCGGGTCGCGGCGGACCAGGCTGTCCGGGTCGTCGCCCGCGGGGAGCGAGGTGACGCGGATGTCCGCCTGCAGCACGTCCTGGTAGGTCACCAGCCCGCGCCAGTCGATCGTCGCCACCGTCGCGCGGTCCGCGACCCCCGCAGCCACCTCGACGCCGCGCAGCGCCGCCTCGGAGCCGGCGTTGTCCGCGTCCAGCGCGAGCACGACGTTCTGCGTGTAGCGCTTCAGCAGCGTCATCTGCTTCTCGGTGATCGAGGTGCCGTTGGACGCGACAACGTTGTCGATGCCGAACTGGTGCGCGGCGATCACGTCCACGTAGCCCTCGACCACCACGGCCTGGTCGGCGCGGCGGATCGGCTCGGCGGCGCGGTCGAGGCCGTAGAGGTTGCCGCTCTTGTCGAACAGCGGCGTCTGGGGCGTGTTCAGGTACTTCGGCTCGTCCCCCGGGCGCATGGCGCGGGCGCCGAAGCCGATCAGGCGGCGGCGCGCGTCCCGCGTCGGGAAGATCAGCCGGTCGCGGAAGCGGTCGTACAGCCCCCGGTCGCCCTCCAGCGCAAGGCCGGCGTCGATCAGGTCGGCCTTCGTGAACCCGCGCGCGACGAGGTGGTCGACGAGCCCGCTCCAGCCGGCCGGGGCGTACCCGAGCTGCCAGGTGGACATCGTCGCCTCATCCAGGCCGCGGCCGGTGGCGTAGGCGCGCGCGTCCGCGCCGTCCGGCCCGGCCAGGGCGGCCTGGAAGAACACCGCGGCCGCCTCGTTCGCGGCCAGCAGGCGGGCGTGCTGCTCGCGCTCCTCGGCCTCCCGGGGGCTGGGCGGGCGCAGTTCCACGCCCGCGCGCTCCGCGCAGAGCCGCAGCGCCTCCTTGAAGTCGAGGCCCTCCTTGCGGCGGACGAACTCGATCACGTCGCCACCGGTGGAGCAGGCGCCGAAGCAGTGCCACGTCCCGCGCTCCGGGTCGACGTTGAAGGAGGGCGTCTTCTCCGAATGGAACGGGGAGCGCGCCTTCCACGTCCGCCCCGCGTTCTTCAGGTTGGGCGCGTACGCGCGGTCGGTCTCGTCGTTGTCGTGGCGGGCCTTCACGTCGTCTTTGGTGCTCTTCTTCTGGGTTAGACACCGGAATCCGCGAATGGTTACGCCCAAACCGCGTGATCCGATGACTTTTTCGAGGTTTCCACCGTCCGAGCGGCCCCCGGGAGGCGGATCAGCGCTGCGCCATGGGGAAGACCGGCGGCGGCGGCGTGGGCGGACGGTTCCGGATCCGCTCCGCCAGGCTCGCCTCGCGCGCCACGATGCCGTCCACCAGCGCCCGCGCGGAGGCCTCGTCCGCCTCCGGTGACTCGAGGTAGCGGCGGCTGCGGTACGAGGCCCCGGCGAGGGCGTGGACGACCTGCGGAGGCAGCGGGCGGCCGGGGGTCGGCTCCGCCGGCGTCTCCCCGCGCACCTCGGCGTTCTCGCGCCGCTCCACCTCGGCCAGCGCCGCGAGCGCCTGCACGACGGTCCGCCCGTCGCCGCCCTCGAGCGGCGCCGAGAAATCGTGCTCCGTCAGCCCCTCGAGCGCCGTCAGCAGCAGGCGGCGCGACGCCTCCAGGCGGGCGAGCAGGCTGTCACGGAGCGCGGCGTCGAGCATGCAGGCCCCCTCGGCCTAGCGCGGGTAGACGTCGTCCGCGAGGACGCCGTCGTGGATGGCGTCGGTCGCGAGGCGGACGGTGATGCGGGTGAGGTCGACCTGCTTGATGTCGGGGAAGGGGATGTCCACGGTCTTCCCCGGCTCCAGCAGCGTCTCCGTGGTCGCGCGGCCCAGCAGCGTGGTGCTCGGCAGCGGCTCGCGCACCGTGAGCTGCAGCGTGCCGCGCACGGGGATCGGGCTGTCGTTCTGCACCGTCACCACGAGGTGCCGGTCGTCTCCTGCGGCGACCGCGTTCGTGATGCCGAGGTTGTTCGGCTGGTCCGGCTCGATGATCCCGGTCCAGCTGTTGTTGTCCGTCTTCACCTCGCGGCTGGCGGGCTCCGTCTGCACGCGGAGCGTGACGCGTGCCCGTAGCTGCACGTACTCGCCGGGGACGACCACCTCCACGCGCTCCTTCGCGCGCAGCGGCTCGCCCGCCTTGGTCTCGATGAGCACCGGGGCGCCGTCGTTCACGGCGACCATGAGCGGTGTGGGGAGGTCGCCCGGGCCGTCGTTCACGATCGCGGCGACCAGGCGGTTGTTGTGGCTCGCCGCCGCCTCAATGCGGAGGTCGGGCAGGTCGGGGGGGCGCTGGGTCACGGCCGGGTCGGGCGTCGGCGTGCCGCGCGCGTCCGCGATCACCGCGAGCCGCCCGGCGTCCCGCACCCCCTCGACGGCGTCTGCCGGCACCCAGCCGACGACGTCGCGCGCGCCGCCCGGGCTCACCACGAGCCACGTCCCGTCTACCGACCGGCCGAGGACGACGACGCCCGCGCCGGCGGGCAGGCGCGTCACGATCTCGGTGTCCGGCGCCGCGCCCGCGCGCAGCTCGATCGCGCGCCGGAGGGTCAGGGGCACGGGGGTCGGGGAGGCGGTCGGCTCCCCGGCGAACGGCAGGCTGACGCCGCTCTGCCGGGACAGCAGCACGGCAGCGCCGGCAGAGAGCGTGCCGACCACGACCACGGCGATCACGATGCCCATGATCCGGAACGCGCGCCGGTCGACGCCGGGTGACGGGTCGTTCACGACGCGTGCCTCGGCTGGGCCGTGCTCATGGGGCGCATTCTGCGGGACGCGCGCGCCGCCGTCTGCCTCGTCGCCCGCGGGGTCATCCGGCCACCGGGCCGGCGACAAGGCCGAGCGCACGGGCGCGTGTGAGGGCGTAGCCGTCCGTCATGCCGCTGACGTAGTCCGCGGCCCGGCGCCACGGCGGGTCGTCCGCCAGTGAGAAGCCGGGGATGCGGTCCGGGTGGGCGACGTAGTAGTGGAACAGCGCCTCCACCACCTCCTGCCCGCGACGGGCTTCCCGCAGCGTCGACTCGTCGAGGTAGACGCGCTGGAACATGAACTCGCGGAGCGTGTCCGTGGCCTCCAACACGCGCTCGCCCAGCTGGATCGTGGGGTGGTCCGTCTCGAACGTCTCGGCGGACGCCAGCACGCAGTCCGTGACCAGCGTCTCGATGCGCTCCGAGTGCGATCGGCCGAGGACCTCGTGCACCTGCGCCGGCAGCACGCCCTCCGACACGAGCCCGGCGCGGATCGCGTCCTGGATGTCGTGGTTGAGGTACGCGATCGAGTCCGCGAGCTTCACGATTTGCCCCTCGAGGGTGCTGGCGAAGCCCCATGCCTCCGCCGCGACGGACTCGCGCGTCTTGGAGTGCTTCAGGATGCCTTCGCGCGTCTCGGCGGTCAGGTTGAGGCCGCGCCCGCCGTTCTCGAGGACCTCGACGATCCGGAGCGACTGCTCATTGTGGCGGAAGCCGCCGGGGAGCAGCGCCGCCAGCGTCTCCTCACCGGCGTGCCCGAAGGGGGTGTGCCCCAGGTCGTGGCCCCAGGCGACGGCCTCCGTCAGGTCCTCGTTCAGGTTGAGGGCTCGCGCGATCGTGCGGGCGACCTGCTGCACCTCGATGGTGTGCGTCATCCGCGTCACCACGTGGTCCGAGTCGGGATGCACGAAGACCTGCGTCTTGTGCTTCAGGCGGCGGAAGGCACGGGTGTGGATGATGCGGTCGCGATCCACCTGGAACGCCAGCCGCAGCGGGTCCCGCTCCTCCTCGGTCGCACGTCCGGCCGAGGTCGCCTCGCGCGCGGCGAGGGGCGAGAGGGCGGCCTCGTGCGCCTCGATCGGTGCGCGGAAGCGGGCGAACTCGTCTCGCTGGGCCATGAGCGCAGTGTGCGCCCTCCGGCCCGGGCGGGCCACCGGGGGGACGTCGGGAGGGGGGTGCAACGTGGTCGATACGCGGGCGGCTGGGGTGGAAGGGAAATCGCTCGTATACTTGCGCGGTTGACGCACCCGCGGGCGGGGGTCCCCTGCGGGGAGCGTGCGCGAGTTCCCCATGGCCAGGTCGAACGTCGATCGGTGTCGCAGGACGCCGGGGCTGCGGCTTTGGCCCCGGAATCTGGAAGGTATGCCCATGACCACAGCCTCGAAGTCCGCCACCGGCCAGCCCTTCACGGACGGCATGGTCCACTTCTTTGGCGACGGCGGTGGGCAGAACTCCCGCGCCCTCCGTGACCTCCTCGGCGGGAAGGGCGCCGGCCTGGCGGAGATGAGCAGCCTCGGCATCCCGGTCCCCCCCGGCTTCACGATCACGACCGAGGTGTGCAACGCCTTCTACGCTCAGGGTCGCCAGTTCCCGGAGGGGCTGGAGGCGGAGGTCGCCGCGAACCTGAAGCTCGTCGAGGAGCGCGTCGGCACGAAGTTCGGTGACCCGTCCAACCCGCTGCTGGTGTCCGTCCGCTCGGGCGCGCGCGTCTCCATGCCCGGCATGATGGACACGATCCTCAACCTCGGCCTGAACGACGCGACCGCCGAGGGCCTCGCGGCCCGCTCCGGCAACGCGCGCTTCGCGTACGACTCCTACCGCCGCTTCGTGCAGATGTACGGCGACGTCGTCCTGGGCGTCGCGAAGGCGTCCGAGACGGACCACGACCCGTTCGAGGTGATCCTGAACGCGAAGAAGCGTGCCCGCGGCGTCACGGTCGACACGGAGCTGGACGCCGACGCGCTGAAGGAACTCGTCGCGGAGTTCAAGGCGCTGGTGCTGGAGCGCACCGGCAAGCCCTTCCCGGACGACCCGAACGAACAGCTCTGGGGCGCCATCGGCGCGGGGTTCAACTCGTGGGAGACGCCGCGCGCGGCGGTCTACCGCCAGATGCACGGCTACCCGGACACGTGGGGCACCGCGGTCAACGTGCAGGCGATGGTCTTCGGCAACCTGGGCGACGACTGCGCCACGGGCGTGCTCTTCACGCGCGACCCCTCCGCCGGCGACCGCTACATCTTCGGTGAGTTCCTGGTGAACGCGCAGGGCGAGGACGTGGTCGCGGGTACGCGCACGCCGCAGCCGATCACGAAGGCCGCACGCCGCCCGGACGGCCCCCCGTCGCTCGAGGAGTCGATGCCGGCGGCGTACGCGGACCTGGCGAAGGCCTGCGACACGCTGGAGCGGCACTTCCGCGATATGCAGGACATCGAGTTCACGATCCAGCAGGGGCGCCTGTGGGTGCTCCAGACGCGCAACGGCCAGCGCGGCGGCCGCGCGATGGTGAAGATCGCGGTCGACATGGTGGACGAGGGCCTGCTCACCTCGGACGAGGCGATCCTGCGCGTCGACCCGGAGCAGCTGAACGAGCTGCTGCACCCCGTCTTCCAGCCCGGCGCGGCGCGCGAGGTCATCGCCACCGGCCTGGCCGCGTCCCCCGGCGCGGCCGTGGGCAAGGTGGTGTTCACCCCCGGCGACGCCGTGCAGTGGGCTGCGCGCGGCGAGGACGTGATCCTCGTGCGCGACGAGACCAGCCCCGAGGACATCGAGGGCATGAAGGACGCGCGGGCGATCCTCACGGCGCGCGGCGGCATGACCTCGCACGCGGCCGTGGTCGCGCGCGGCATGGGCAAGTGCTGCATCACCGGCTGCGGCAGCCTGCAGATCGACTACGCGCACCGCGAGTTCACCGTGACGGTGGAGGGCCGCGGTGACGTGGTCGTTCGCGAGGGCGACGTCCTCAGCGTGGACGGCACCACCGGCGAGGTGATGCTCGGCGCGCTCCCGCTGGCGGAGGCGGTCTTCCCGCCCGAGTACGACCGGCTCATGACGTGGGTGGACGAGGCGCGCGCGCTGAAGGTGCGCGCGAACGCCGACACGCCCGAAGACGCCGAGCGCGCTCGTGCCTTCGGGGCGGAGGGCATCGGCCTCTGCCGCACGGAGCACATGTTCTTCGGCGCCGACCGCATCCTGGCGGTGCGGGAGATGATCCTGTCCCAGACGGAGACGGAGCGCCGGGCGGCGCTGGAGAAGATCCTGCCGTTCCAGCGCACCGACTTCCACGGCATCCTGCGGGCGATGGCCGGGTACCCGGTCACCATCCGTCTCCTGGACCCCCCGCTGCACGAGTTCCTCCCGCACACCGCGCAGGAGATCACGGAGCTCGCCTCCGCGCTCGGCCTGCGCAGCGCGGACGTGGAGCGCCGTGTGGAGGGTCTGCGCGAATTCAACCCGATGCTCGGCCACCGCGGCGTGCGCCTCGCCATCACGTACCCCGAGATCTACGAGGTGCAGGTGCGGGCGATCATGGAGGCCGCGTGCGACCTGCAGGCGGAGGGCGTCCACGTGGAGCCCGAGATCATGATTCCGCTGGTCGGCATCGAGGCTGAGCTGCAGGAACTGCGCCAGCTGACGGAGGAGACCGCGGAGCAGGTCCTGAAGGAGCGCGCCTGCACGATCCCGTACACGGTCGGCACGATGATCGAGCTGCCCCGCGCGTGCGTCGTTGCGGACCGCATCGCGAATCACGCGGACTTCTTCTCCTTCGGCACGAATGACCTGACGCAGACGACGTTCGGCCTCTCCCGTGACGACGCGGGACGCTTCCTGCCGGCGTACATCAAGCAGCACGTGCTGGAGCGCGACCCGTTCGTGGAGCTCGACCGCGAGGGCGTCGGCGGGCTGATCAAGATGGCGATCGGCAAGGGACGCGGCGTGAAGGCGGACCTGAAGGTCGGCATCTGCGGCGAGCATGGCGGCAACCCGCCGTCCGTCGCCTTCTGCCACGAGGCCGGCCTCAACTACGTCTCCTGCAGCCCGTACCGCGTGCCGATCGCCCGGCTCGCGGCCGCGCAGGCCGCGCTGTCGCAGCGATAGCACGGCCCGCGATCAGCACGATGTGGCGCGCGGCGGTCGAGGTGCGTCGGTACGCCGCCGCCTGCGCGCTGATCGTCGTCGTCGTCGTTGCGGTTGTGCTGGCGCTGCCGCGCGCCGCATCGGCGCAGACGGGCACGTCGACGCCGCCTGTGTCGCTCACGGTCATCGACTTCGCCGGGCGCGTCCTGCCCTTCGAGCAGTTCCGCGCCGAGGTGCACGATTCCTGCGCCCCGGCCGGCGCGCCCGTCCCGCACCTCCACACGCGCACCGGCGGCCCCGCGATCGCGATCGACCGGACGCCCGTGCCCGATCCGGCACCCGAGGGCTGCGGCTTCGGCCCGATCCAGGCGGGGGTGCCCGGCGCCACGGTCGTGCGCCTCGCGAACGTCGACCCGGCCGACGTGCAGGCGTGGTCCGCGCTCACCGGGATCCCGCTGACCACAGCCGCCGCCGTCCCCGACGGCACACCCGTCCCGCTCCCCTCCGCGACGCCGACCGCTGTCGCCACCGTGCCGGTGGATGCCCCGACCGTGACCACCGGGAGCGTCTGGAGTCTGCTGGTGGTGCCGCTGGTGCTGCTCGCCGGCGTGATCGGCGCGTACATCCTCGCCGGCCGCCGCAGCCGCCCGGCCGCCGCGCCGCCCCGCGAGCGCCTCGAGGACTACGAGCCGGCGGACGGTGGGGTGGTGCGCGAGCGCCTGACACGCGGCCACGCGGGGCTGCTGGCGTTGCCGGCCGAGCCGCCTCCGCCGCCGTTGCCCCCGCCGGATCCTCTCGACGAGTCGCGCGAAGAGCAGCCGGAGGACGTCGCGCCGGTCGGGGCGCCCTCCCCGGTCACGGACGAGGCGGCCGGCACGGACGTGCCCGGCTCATCGGAGCCGCGCGACTAGCGCGCTACTCGACGGTGACGGTCTTCGCGAGGTTGCGCGGCTGGTCGACGTCCGCCCCGCGGCTCGTGGCGATGTAGTACGCCAGCAGCTGCAGCGGCACCACCGTCACGATCGGCGCGAGCAGCGGGTCCACCTCGGGCAGTTCGATGATGTCGTTCGCGATCCCCGCGAGGCTCGTGTCGCCGCGTGAGACGACCGCGATCACGCTGCCCCGCCGCGCGCGCACCTGTTCGATGTTCGAGCGCATCTTGTCGAAGACCTCGTCGCGCGGGGCAAGCGCGAGCGTGGGCATGTTCTCATCGATCAGCGCGATCGGGCCGTGCTTCATCTCCCCCGCGGCGTAGCCCTCCGCGTGGATGTAGGAGACTTCCTTCAGCTTGAGCGCCCCCTCGAGGGCGATCGGGTAGCCGAGGCCGCGGCCCAGGAACAGGAAGTCGTCGTGGTTCGCGTAGCGGCCCGCGATCTCCTCGATCTGCGGGGCGCGCTCCAGCACCTCGCCGATCGCGGCGGGCAGGTGCAGCGCCGCCTCGATCTGCTGTGCCTCCACCGCCGGGTCGAGCGTCCCGCGCAGCCGGCCGAGGTGCAGCGCGAGCCCGTGCAGCAGCAGCATGGACGCGAGCATGGTCTTGGTGCTGGCGACGGCGATCTCAGGCCCGACGCGCAGCAGGATCGTGCCGTCCGCCACGCGCGTGGTCTGTGCGCCCGGCGTGTTGCAGAGCGTGATCTGCATGCACCCGGCGCGGCGCGCCTCGTCCATGGCGGCCAGCGTGTCCACGGTCTCGCCGGACTGTGCGATCGAGACGACGAGCGTGTTCTCGTCCAGCACGGGCTGCCGGTACCGGAACTCCGCGGAGTTGTCGACTTCCGCGGGCAGCCGCGCGAACCGTTCGAAGTAGTGCCGCCCGACCATCGCCGAGTGCATCGAGGTGCCCATGCCGATGAGCACGACACGCGTGAAGGAGCGCGCGCGCGCCTCGTCCAGCGGCAGCCCCTCGAACTCCACGCGCGCGGGGCGGGTCTGGTAGCGGCCGCGCACGGCGTCCAGCGCGGCGTCCGGCTGCTCGAAGATCTCCTTGAGCATGAAGTGCTTGTAGGGGCCCTTCACGGCGGCGACCGGGTCGTACGGGAGCACCTCGACCGGCTTGGTGAGATCGGCGCCCGCGGCGTCGGAGTAGGCGACGCTGTCCGCGCGCACGTCGGCGAACTCGCCGGGTTCGAGGAACGTGACGCGCCGCGTGTGCGGCAGCAGGGCGCTGAGGTCGGACGCCAGCAGGTGCTCGCCGTCCCCTACGCCGATCACGATGCCGCCCGCGTTCCCCACGCGCGCCGCGACGATGCGCCCCGGCTCCTTCCGCGCGATCGCGACGATCGAGTACGCCCCCTGTGCCTCCCGCACGACCTCGCGCAGGGCGTGGAGCAGGTCGTCACCCTGTTCCAGACGGGTGGCGATCATGTGCGCCAGCACCTCGGTGTCGGTGTCGGAGAGGAACGGGCCGCGCGCGTAGCGGGCGCGCAGATCCTCGAAGTTCTCGACGATGCCGTTGTGCACCACGGCGACGGCGCCGTCCGGGTCCAGGTGCGGGTGCGCGTTGCGGTCGCTCGGCTCGCCGTGCGTCGCCCAGCGGGTGTGGCCGATGCCGGCGACGGCGGGGGGCAGGGTGCCCTCGACACGCTGCAGGAGCGCGTCCAGTTTGCCGGTCGCGCGGGCGACATAGAGCTCATGCTGCTCATCGAACAGCGCGAGGCCCGCGGAGTCGTACCCGCGGTACTCCAGGCGGCGCAGGCCCTCGAGGACGATGGGGCCGGCGGGGCGACGCCCCGTGTATCCGACGATGCCGCACATACGCGTGTCGCTCCTGCTGCGCCCGCCGCCGTCCAGTGTACGCGGCTGCTTTCGCGCGGCGCTACGTGCGGCTACGACTCCGGCGGCTCCGCCGTGTCGGCGGGCTCGCGGTCGGCCCGAGGCGCCCGGGAGGGCCGCTCGCGCGCCTCGCGCAGCACGACCACGGTGCCCTCGGTCGCCGCGCCGTAGGCACCCCGGTGGCTCTCCGGCAGCATGGCCGCGATGCGGCGCATCATCCGGTCCGTCTCCACCTCCGGCGTGCCGCCGCCGGCGCTGGGCTCCGGCACCTCGAAGGGCGCACCGAACTCCACGCGGATCGCCGGGCGCTTCCGCAGCGCCCACGCCCAGAAGACGCCCGGGAGCGGGACGTTGCTTCCCGTGATCGCCACCGGCACGACGGCCGCGTGGGACATCTGCGCGACGACGGCCGCGCCGGGGAGTGCCGGCCGCATCTCCGTCGCCGTGCCGGCGCGCCTCCCGCGCGTGCCCTCGGGGAACATCAGGACCGCCTCGTCGCTGCGGAGCAGGTTCCGCGCGACGCGCAGCGCGCCCATGTCGGCGGAGAAGCGGCGCACGGGGAAGGCGCCGTACGCGTGGAAGAACCAGCCGATCAACGGGATCTCGAACAACTCGCGCTTCGCCATGGGGTGCACCCGGCGGTGCACGCAGGCCGCCACCAGCGGCGGGTCGAGCAGGTGCACGTGGTTGGCGACGAGGATCAGCGGGCCGCCGTCCGGGACGTGCGCGCCCCCGACGACCTCGACCCGGGCGAGCGAGTAGACGACGAGCCGCGTGAACGCGGTGCAGGCGGCGTAGACCAGGCGGGAGAGGCGGGCGCGCATGGTCGTCAGCCTAGCGTGGTTCGGGGGGCGTGTGGTGGCTCGCGGTGGCGCGCGAGTCGAGCGCTACGCCGGGGCGCCGTTCAGCCGACGGTACAGGTCCGCGCACTGTGCCACGACCTCGTCGATGCCGATCGCGTCGGTGTCGATGATCAGGGCGCCCTCGGCGGCCTGTTCGCGCTTCACGGCGCGGTGGCCGGTGTTGTCCAGCTCGTCGCGGCGGCGGGTCGCCTCCAGCACGGACTCGAACGTGGAGTCGCGGCCCTCCACCCGCTCCTCGCCCAGCCGCCGTCGCGCGCGGATCTCGGTCGAGGCATCGAGGAAGATCTTGGCCCGCGCCTCCACCAGCACCCGCGTGCCGATGTCGCGTCCCGCCATCACCACCGGCTCGCGCGTCGCGATCGCGCGCTGGCGGCGCACCAGCTCGTGCCGGACGTCCTCGATGCGGGAGATGAGCGAGACGGTCTGCTCGATGACCGCGGTGCGCAGGTTCGGCGTCACGTCCGTGCCCGCCAGCAGGATGCGCGGGTCGTTCGGGTCCGGCCAGCGCACGTCGAGGTCGAGTCCGTGGACGAGGTCGACCACGGCGCGTTCGTCCTGGGGGTCCACGCCCGCCTCCAGCACGGCCAGCGTGCAGGCGCGGTACATCAGGCCGGTGTCGAAGAAGCCCAGCTGCAGCAGATCAGCCAGCGCGCGGCCGACGACGCTCTTGCCGGAGGCCGTCGGGCCGTCAATCGCGATGCAGCGCTGCAGGGCGTCGTCCGTGATCGTGGGCCTCCGGGGTCGCGGGTCGGGGTTCCGAGGATCATAGGGAGGCGTCGGAGCAGGCGCTAGGCCTCGGTCTCATCGCCCGGCCCGTCGCCCGGCTCACCGGCCGGAGCGCCGAGGCCCACGAGCGCGCGGAGCGCCGTGAGCTCCTCCGGCGTCACCTCGCGGGAGGCACCGGGCGGGAGGCTGTCCAGGCTCACCGGGCCGAAGGCGGTGCGACGCAGGCGGGCGACGTGGTGGCCGACCGCCTCGAACATGCGGCGTACCTGCCGGTTGCGGCCCTCGTGGATGACGAGGCGCAGATGGGTCGGCGGGGTGGGGCCGGGGAGCTGCTCCACGACCGCCGGGGCGGTCATGCCGTCCTCCAGCATCACCCCCGACCGCAGCTGCTGGATCGCGCCCTCAGCGACGACGCCCTCCACCGTCGCCTCGTAGGTCTTCATCACCTCGTAGCGCGGGTGGGTGAGGCGGTGGGCCAGTTCGCCCTCCGTCGTCAGCAGCAGCAGGCCGGAGGTGTCCCGGTCCAGGCGTCCCACGTAGCGCAGGTGAGGCGGCGGGTCGCGCAGGATGTCGAACACGGTCTGCCGGCCGCGGTCGTCCACCGCGGTGACCACGATGCCCGTCGGCTTGTTGAGCACGATCGTGACATCGTCCGGCGCGAGGCGGATCGGCTGGCCGTCCACCTCGACGCGCTGCACGTCCGGGTCGGCGCGCGTGCCGAGGACGGCGACCACGCCGTCCACCGTGACGCGCCCGGCGGAGATGACGAGTTCCGCGCTGCGGCGGCTGCCGAAGCCGGACCGGGCGAGGAGTTTCTGGAGGCGTTCGGCAGGCACAGGTGACTCGCGCTCGGAGTGCGCGCTACGCGCGGCGACGGATCCGCTCGACGACGGTGACCTCGGTCACGACGGTGCGGATGATCGCCTCCGGCCCGCGCCGCTCGGTCGCGGCGAGCCCGCCGAGGTGCTCGGCGGCGCTCATCGCGATCTCGCGCACGGCGCGCTCCGCGGCGAGCGTGGCGACGAGGGTGGCGGCGGAGCCGGCGATGATCGGGACCGCGCGGCGCACCACGGCGTCGCGGATCTGCTCCACGCGGGTCGCGGGGAGCGACGAGCCAACGCGTACGGGGTGCAGGACAGTCATGCGATGTGAACTCCGGGTGCGTGCCGATTCGCGCCAGCGTACAGGAAGCCGCGCGCGCCGCGCTAGGTGCGCGTCACGCCGCCGCGTTCCGCGTCATCTCCGCGCGGTGAGTGCGATGCATCCGGCATGTCTGCCGGCAGACGCGCGGCGCGCTCATTCGCCGCGCGCGCGCCGCGCCTCCACGTCGAGCGTGAGGTCGAGGGGGGGCGCGTCGTGGCCGTCGGCGTCCAGGATACGGCCGGGCAGCGCGTGCATCCGTCCGTCCGCGAACGCCTGCAGCGCGGAGACCAGCAGGGGCGCCTCGTACCCCATCTGCGCCTCGCGGACCGTCGCGAAGAGCGCGCTCGCCTCGATCGCCGCGTCGTCCAGGGCCGCGGGGTCGCCCAGCGCGTCCCACAGCGCGTCGTACGCGCCGCCGCGGATCGGGTAGCGGCAGAACGCCGCCACCGGCCCGGCGTCCACCTCCGGGATGGCGAGGTGGATCATCGCGCCGCTCTCGTCCGCGCCGCTGCGGATCAGGTGGCGGATCACCTCGCGCCAGGTCCCCGCCGGGCCCTTCGGCAGCGCGGGGTGCAGGTTCAGGATCGGGTGCGCGGAGACGAACGGGGCGGTGAAGATCAGCATGTAGCCCGCGAGCACGCCTACCTGCGCGCCGTGCGGGTCCACGAGGCGTGCGACCTCCCGGTCGAACGCCTCGCGCCACTCCGGCAGCGGTTCGTTCGGCCTCGACCGCTCGCCGCCATGCTCGCGGCGGAAGCGCACGGAGGACAGCGCGACCAGCGGGGCGCCCGCGTCCCGCACGAGGTCGAAGAAGCCGTCCGTGGTCACGTCCTCGCCCGGGTCGCGGTTGCAGAAGACGTGCGCGAAGCGTGCGTCCAGCGTCCCGTCCGCGATCGCGTTGCGCACGGCCAGGAACATGCCGCGCGATCCGGCGCCGCGCGCCGTGGTGTACCAGCCGACGCGCAGGGTCATCGTGCCGCTCGCGTCACAGGCCGCTGCCGCCGCCGTTGCCGGCCGCGTTCCGCAGCGTCTCGATGCGCTGTTCGACCGCGCCGAGGAGCGCCTGGCAGCGCTGCGCGAGCGCCATCCCCTCCTCGTACAGCGCGAGCGACTGCTCGAGCGTCAGGCCGCCGGCCTCCAGCTGCTGCGACACCGCCTCCAGGCGCGCGTACAGGCCCTCGAACCCCGCGTCGGCGGCGTCCGGCGGCAGGTCGAGCATGGGCTGGGCGTCGTCCGACGTGCGCTCGGTCATGATTGCGACTCTACACGCGCGGTGCGGCTACCGTCGCTCCAGCGCACCTCGATCGC
>JBFWQJ010000020.1:0-21204 GCA_050249515.1 Dehalococcoidia bacterium
GCACGGAGGCGGCACAGCGCGGAGGGCAGAGCCCCTCACGCCTGTGCCCGTCCCACACCGAGGAAGGTTCTGACCGCTGCCCCCTCTCCCGGTCCCGGAGAGGGATGGGGAGGGGCGGTCCGCTCTTACCAGTCGCGCCGTCGCGCGAAGCGCTGACGTCCCGGGGGAGCGCGAGGGAGGAGCCCTCGCATCTCATCCCCCTCCCCGCGCCGGGGAGGGGGCAGGGGGTGGGGCCGCCCCGCTCGTCGCCGCGCGCAGATCGAGGTGCCGCTGCCGGGCCGCCGAGCCCCCCGCCCCGACTGACCTCCACGCTGCGACGTGGCATCCTCACGGCAGGGAAGGCGGGCCTCCGATGACGATCCCCTCCGGCGCGAAGTTCAAGATCGGCGGCGTCGACCTGGCCGTGGTGAACGACGGGTCGTTCTACCAGGACGCCGGCGCCGTCTTCGGGCTCGTCCCCCGGGTGATGTGGGAGCGCCAGGTCCCGCCGCTGGACGAGCGGTACCGCATGCCGCTGGCGCTGAACTGCGTCCTCCTGCGCTCGCAGGGCCGCACCGTGCTCATCGAGACCGGCGTCGGCGGCAAGCCCGGCGACCGCGAGACCGCGACCCCCGCGGAGGACGGCACGCTCCTCACCTCGCTCGCCGCGCTCGGCGTCGCGCCCGAGGAGATCGACGTGGTGGTGAACAGCCACCTGCACTTCGACCACTGCGGCTGGAACACCATGGTCGACCCCGCGGACGGCGGCGGTGAGCGGCTGGTGCCGACCTTTCCGAACGCGACCTACGTCATCAACGCGCAGGAGTGGCAGGACGCCACCCACCCCAACGAGCGCACGCGCGGCACGTACTTCGCGCGCAACCTCGACCCGATCGCGGACCGGCTCACGCTCGCCGACGGTGAGCTGAAGATCACCGACGAGGTGCGCTTCGTGCCCGCGCCCGGCCACACCGCCGGTCACAGCACCGTGGTCATCCGCTCCGGGCAGGAATGGGGCGTCTACCTCGGCGACATGGCGCAGCACCGCACCCAGCTGGAGCGCACGGCGTGGGTGAGCAGCTTCGACGTCCTGCCGCTGGTCTCCATGGACACGAAGCGCGCGCTCATCGACGAGTGCATCGTGGCGAACGCGCTCGTCATGTACACGCACGGCGCGTACCCCGGCGTCGGGCGCATGACCCGCACCGCCGAGGGCTTCCGCAAGTGGGTGGATGAGCCGCCGCTGCGCGGCTAGGACGGTCGGTCCGTGAGCTTCGACTTCCTCCCCGTCATCCAGCCCGGCGACGAGCCGGGGCACGTGCATCAGCACGCCCCGGACCCCGCGCACCCGCACGACCACGAGGCCGCCCCGCCGCTGCGGACGAACGTGCTGCCGCTCGCGCCCATGCACCTGCGCGGCGGCTGGCACCCCGCGCCGGTCCACTCCTTCACCGTCCCGCTCTGGTTCCGCGGCGTGTACGACGAGCAGGAGGCCGCGCGCGAACGCGCCGTGATCTTCGACCGCTCACACCTCGGCCGCTTCTACGTCACCGGCGAGCGCGCCGCCGAGGTGCTCGCGCGCGTGCTGGCGACGGACGCGCGCCGGCTCGCCCCCGGCACGATCACCCGCGCCGTCGCCTGCCGCGAGGACGGCTCGATCCTCGACATCCCCACGCTCTGCCACATCGCCGGTGAGCAGGGGATGCCCGGCCGCTGGCTCGTCATCACCGGCCCGCGCGCGCAGGTGCGCCTGCGCGAGGACGTGGCCGCCGCCGTCCGCCCGGAGGACGACGTGGTCGTGCGTGACCGGCTCGAGGAGTCCGTGCTGCTGTCGGTGCAGGGCCCGGGCACGGAGCAGATGCTCGCCGGCGTCGTCGGCCCCACCATCCCCGGCGCCGTCCCGGCGGGCGAGGCGCACGAGATGCTGCTGGGCGGCTTCCGCGCGCTGGTCGCGCATCACGGCGAGATCGGCGAGGACGGCTTCCTCTTCCTCGTCTCCCCGGAGGTCGGCGAGCACCTCTGGGAACAGGCGATGGCGATGCAGATCGAGCCCGCGGGGCTCGCCGCGTACGACGCCATGCGCCTGGAGGCCGGGCTGATCGAGGCCCCCACGGAGACGCCCGCCCCCGCTTCCCCGTACCACGCCGGCCTCGACGCGCTCGTCGACCTCGACGGGCCGGAGGGGCCGCGGGCGTTCCCCGGCGCGGCGGCCCTCCGCGCGCTGCGCGCGGATCCCCCGGTGGAGCGCGTGCTCCGCGGTCTGCGGCTGGAGGGGCCCCGTCTCGCGAAGCGCGGCTCGCGCGTGACGGCCGGCGGCGCGGACGCCGGCGCCTGCGTGAACGCCGTCTACTCGCCCGTCCTCGGCACCGGCATCGCGCTCGCCTACCTCCCGCCGCACCTCGAGCGCGTCGAAGTGGACACGGACGGCGTGCCGCAGCCGGCGGCGGTCGTCCCGCTCCCCTTCGTCCACGGCCCCCGCGGCTCCGCGGGGTAGGGGCATCCCGGTCGCCCGGACGTGCCGCGTCCGGTATAACTCCCCGGGGCGGCGCGGTAGCCGCCCGCCGGTCGCGGTGGCCGGCGCGGAGAAGTCGAGGGCGGCATGCGGCACGGTTCGCCTCGCACGGCGCGGGCGCTGACGCTCGTCGCGAGCCTTGCGGCGCTCGGGATGGTCGCGGCGTGCACGACGCCCGCGCGCACGACGCCGGCCCGCACGCCGTCGGCGACCCCGTCCGCGACCGCCTCGCCGACTTCGACGCCCACGCCGATTCCCACGCCCACCGCCACGCCCTCGCCGACGCCGAGCCCGGAGATCGTCGCCGCCCGCGCCACCGACGCGCTCCCGGCCCCCGCGACGTCCGGGGCCGCGTCTGCCCCCGCGCCCGCCGAGGCTGCGCCGTCCGCACCGCCGTCGCCGCCGCCCCCGGCGGCGGTGGTGCTGCGCAACGAGTTCGATGCGAGCGGGATGCCGCTGAACACGGCGGGGCAGCCGCCTCGACGCCCCATCGCGAACGCGGCCTCGGCCGGCTTCCCCGCGCCGCCGCCGAAGGCGATCACCGCGCCGCCGAACGCCGGCGGCCTCGCGCGGATCGTCTCCGCGAAGTTCCACCTCGACCATTACATCGACGTGCTCGGGATCGTGGACGGGCAGATGGAAGCGCCGGACCACGACGGTTCATACGCCGTCGGCTGGTACTCCACGCTCGGCACGCCGGGCGGCCCCGGCAACGCCGTGCTGTCCGCGCACGAGACGTGGAACAAGATGCAGGGGCCGTTCTACTTCATGCACGAGGCGCAGCCCGGCGACACGCTCGCCCTCGTCATGGCGGACGGCCGCCGCCTCACGTACGAGGTGCTCCGCTCCGGCCGCTACACCGTGGACTCGATCCCGATGGCGGAGCTGATCTGTCCGCCCAACCGTCCCGCGCACGAGCAGTGGCTGACGCTGATCACCTGCGGCGGACAGATCGTGTATCACGGCGCCTTCGGCGACTACGTCGACCGCGACGTGGTGATCCTCCGCCGCGACTCGTAGCGGCGTCGCCCCGCTAGGCCAGCGGCCGCTCCCCCGACAGCGCGAGGAGGTTGCCCTCACTGTCGCGGAAGAACGCCATCCACAGCTCGTGCCGTTCGTCGCGGTGCACCACGTGCGGGTCGCCCTCGAACGCCACGCCGCGCTGCCGCAGCGTCTCCGCGGCGGCGGGCACGTCGTCGACGCGGAAGTAGAGCACGGAGCCGCCGCTCGCGCCTTCGCCCTCCGGCTCCGCGAGCATCAGCCGTACGCCGTCGAGGTCGAAGAAGCCCAGCGTCCCGGCCTGGAACAGGAACCGCGCGCCCAGCAGGTCGCGGTAGAAGCGCACCGCCCGTTCGATGTCCGTGACCGGCATCGAGATCTGCAGCAGGCTCCCCAGGTGCAGGTCGTCGGCGCTCGTCATCGCGGTCCTCCTCGTTCGGGGTGCCTAGTAGTGCGTCTCCACGGGGTTCCCCCACTGGAACGGGCGGGTGAAGACGTGGCCCACGTGCACCTCGCCGCAGTAGTGGCGCAGCGCGGCGAGCACGGGCTCCGTCAGCTCCAGGTCGTAGCCCACGTTCGCGGGGTACTGGCGCCCGTAGAACATGTCCAGGTAGAGCAGCCGCCCGCGCGCCCGCGGCAGCAGGTCCGCCGCCGCCAGCGCCTCCTCCGCGATGTCATCGAACAGCTCGCGCCCGCGCGAGGTGGGACGCAGGCGCGCGGGCAGCACGTAGATGTCGAGCGACGGCACGACCAGCCGGATGCGGTCACGCTCCGCCGAGGTGTCGAACGCGGCGGGCTCCATGGTCGGCACGCCCAGGTGCTTCGAGACCCAGCCGAAGGCGCACGCCTCCGACAGCACGCGCTGCGCGCGGTCGTCGTGCTCGTCGCCCGCGCAGGCGTCCACGCCGTGGGCGTGCTCCAGCCGCGCGCGGACGAGGTCGGACGCGCCCCCGGCCGCCACGAGGTCCAGCGCGCGGCCGAGCCAGTAGAACGGCGGGTTGTGCTCCGCGCTGCGCGTCTTCATGCGCGCGATCCAGCACGGCGAGTCCTCCCCGAACCCGGGGCGGATCGTGGGCAGGTAGTGCTGGAGCCAGCCGGCCATCTCCATCTCGGTCATGCCCGCCATCGTAGCCCGGCGCGCGCCTCGTGGCCTCCGCCGCGTCCCGGCGGCTCCATGTACGGCGGACGGCGGCTGCGATACCGTGACGCCTCCGTCGGCCGCGCACCCGCCTCGTCCCCTCGCCGGGGCCTCCGGGCGCGCGCCGCCGGCCACGTACATCGAATCGAGGACGCACCGTGCAAGAGCAGTTCAGGCTGGACGGCAAGTCGATCATCGTCACCGGGGGCGGGCGCGGTCTCGGACGGGGCATGGCGCACGCGCTCGCCGCGGCCGGTGCGCACGTCATGATCGCCGCGCGGACGCAGGAGCAGCTGGACCGCACCGCGCAGGAGATCCGCGACGCCGGCGGCACCGCCGTCACCTTCGCCGGCGACATGACGGACTCCGCGCAGGTGAACGCCATGGTCGAGGCCTGCGTCCGCGAGTTCGGCGGACTCGACGCCTGCTTCGCCAACGCCGGCATGGGCGGCGGCACCGACGCCGAGTTCTGGGAGTACCCGGACTGGGCGTTCGACGACGTGCTGAACATCAACCTCAAGTCGAACTTCTACACCTGCCGTGCCGCCTCGAAGGTGATGGTGGAGCAGGGGCGCGGCGGGGTGCTGGTGCTCACCTCCTCCGCCGGCGGCTACCGCGCCAGCAAGCGCTGGGCCTACGCCACCGCGAAGGGCGGCGTGCTCTCGCTGACGAAGGTGATGTCCGGCCTCCTGGCCGGCCACGACATCCGCGTGAACTGCATCTCCCCCGGCATCGTCGCCCAGCGCGACCCGGCCGATGAGCAGGAGGCGGCTCGCCGGGCGCAGCAGGGGACGTTCTTCCCCGCCAACCGCGTGGGCGAGTGGTGGGAGATGGGTCCGCTGGCCGTCTACCTCGCCTCCGACGCCTCGTCCTACGTCACCGGGCAGGACTTCGCGATCGACGGCGGCATGATGAACGCCGGGCTCGCGCCGGTCCGCTACACCCCGCACCACGAGATCTAGAGGAACACCGCATGCCCCCTCAGACGGACTACTTCGACCTCACCGGCAAGAAGGCCATGGTCGTCGGCGCGGAGTTCCCCGCCGGCGCGGCCATCGCGCGCGCCTACGCGCAGGCCGGCGCGGACATCGCGCTCTGCGCCCTCACCGCGGACGAGGCGGTGATGCGCGCCCGCACCGTGAAGCGCGAGATCGAGGCGATGGGCCGCACCGCCGCCGAGTACGTGATGGACGTGACGCTGGGCAAGAACGTGCAGGTCACCACGCGCCAGGTGGCGAAGGAGATGGGTGGCCTCGACATCGTCGTCAGCGCGCCCGACCTCTTCCTCGCCAAGCCGATCGAGAAGACCAGCGACACGGAGCTCGCCCGCGTGATGCAGGTGAACTTCTCGTCCCAGTTCTTCATCGTCCGCACCGCCGCCGAGGAATTCCGGCGCGACCACCGCCCCGGGCGCATCGTGCTCGTCACCAACGTCCTCGGCGAGCGGTCCATGCGCGAGACGGCGGCGTACGCGTCCGCGCACGGGGCCGTCTACAACCTGGTCCGCGCCGCGGGGCACGAGCTCGCCGCCGAGGGCATCACGGTCAACGCCATCTCGCTCGGCTGGATGGATTGGATGGACGACCGCATCGACCTCTCGGACGAGGACGGACAGCGCGCGGTGCGCTTCCCGATGCTGCGCCGCCAGGGGCGGGCGGACGAGATCGGCGGCACGGCCGTGTGGCTGGCGGCGGAGCACGCCTCCTCCTTCATCACCGGTCAGATCATCCCGGTGGACGGGGGCCTGCTGCAGCACCAGTAGGTGCGGCAGCACGCAGGCGCTATCACCCCGTCGATTGCGGCGGTGGGCGCATCCGCGCATGAATAGGCGCGGTATCGAGGCAGGACGGCCGGGCGACCGGCGTGAGGGGGCTCACATGAGCGTATTGGACAGGTTCGACCTGACCGGGCAGACGGCGATCATCACCGGCGCCGGCACCGGCCTCGGGCGTGAGTTCGCGAGGTCGCTCGCGGACGCCGGCTGCGACATTGTCGGCGTCGGCCGGCGGGCCGAGCCGATCGAGGAGATCGGCGCGGAGATCCGCGCGAAGGGCCGCCGGTTCCTCGCGTGCGCGGGGACGGACGTCACGGACTCGGCGCAGGTGAACGAGATGGTGGCGCGGGCGATCGCGGAGATGGGCCGCATCCACATCCTGATCAACAACGCCGGCGGCGGCTCCGCGGGCCGCGGCAAGACGCTCCCTGAGCTCACCGACGAGGACTGGCGCGAGGGGATGGACAGCAACATCACCTCCGCCTTCTTCTGCTCGCGGGCGATCGTCCCGCACATGGAGGAGCAGGGCGGCGGACGCATCATCAACGTCTCGTCCGGCTGGGGCTTCCGCGGCGGCAAGAACAACTTCATGTACTCGATCTCGAAGGGCGGCGTGGTCCAGCTGACGAAGGGCCTCGCGATCACCTACGCGCAGGCGGGCATCCGCTCCTCGTGCATCGTCCCCGGCACCTTCCCGCGCCGCGAGGACGTGGAGCGCGTGGCGGCGCGCGGCCAGATGCAGCCGTCCGGCCGCGCCGGCTTCCCGGAGGAGATCGGCCCGCTGGCGCTCTTCCTGGCCAGCCCCGCCTCCGACTACCTGAGCGGCGAGGCGATCCTGATGGACGGCGGCGCGATCGCCGCGGGCGTCACGCCCGCCGGTGTCGTGCCCGTGGTGGAGGGCTAGGACGATGGCGCACCCATTCTCACTCGCCGGCAAGCACGCGCTGGTCACCGGCGCCACCACCGCGCTCGCGCGCGGCCTCGCCGTCGGCCTCGCGGAGGCCGGCGCGAAGGTCTCCGTCACGACGACCCGCGCCGACAAGGCCGAGGAGGTCGAGGCGAACTCGATCCTCAACGAGTGCTGGGCCGCCGCCGGCGCCTCCGGCCTCGCGAAGACGCTCGACCTCACCGACCCGGGGGCCGTCGCCGCCGCCGTCGCGGAGATCGAGGCGGCCCACGGGCCGATCGACATCCTGGTGAACGCCACCCACGGGGCGAACGTGAAGCCCGCGCTGGAGGCGACGCTCGCCGAGTGGCAGACGGAGATCGACCGCAACGCGACCACCGCGTTCGTGGCCTGCCAGGCCGTGGGCAAGGGCATGGTCGCCCGCGGCGGCGGCCGCATCATCAACCTGGTCTCCGTGGTCCACGACCGCGGCGTCCCGAACTGCTCCATGTTCAGCGCCTCGCAGGCGGCCGTCCTCGGCCTCACGCGCTCGCTCGGCATCGAGTGGGGGCGGGGCGAGGCGATGGTGCAGTCGCGCGTCACCGTGAACGCGCTGGGCCTCGGGTTCTACGATGGTGCAGCGGGACCGCAGGGAGACGAGAACCTCCACGCGATCCTGGAGCGCTACATCCCGCTGCGCCGCCTGGGCCAGCCCGCCGACCTGCAGGGAGCCGTCGTGTACCTCGCCTCCGACACCACGAACTACGTGCAGGGCGAGCTGCTCATGGTCGACGGGGCGATTGCGAACCACGCCTAGTGACGAGGGAGCCGTCGTCCGGCGCGGATGACCAGGACTCGGGGCCCGTGGGCCCCGGGCCCGGTGTCCGCTGGTCGGGCGACGGCTCTCTCGCGCCGCGCCGCGCCCCCCGCTGGGGCGTCGCCACCCCCGCGTCCGAGGCGCCCTCGACGGGCTCGGCATCGGACGGCCCCGCGGAGCCGGTCCGCCCCCCGCTCCCGCCCGCCGCCGTCTCCGGCCGCCAGCCGACCGTGGACGGCATGGTGCTCGCCAGCATCCCCAGGCGGCTCGCCGCGTTCTTCATCGACCTCGTGGTGAAGATGTTCCTGCTGATCATCGTGATGGCGTTCTCCGGGTTGCAGGTGGAGGACCCGCTGGATGTGCCGGTGGAACTGGTGCTGGGCGCGACCGCATTGAACTTCGGGTACGCGTTCCTCTTCGGCATCTCGGGCGTGTCGCCGGCGCAGCGCCTGCTGCGCATCCGCATCGTCGCGCTGGACGGCAGCACGCCGGGCGTGCGGCGATCGTTCGTGCGCAGCGTGTTCTCGCTGAACGAGACGCTGCTCTACGTGAGCGCCGGGTGGATCCTGTTCTCCGGCCGCCGCCAGGCCGTCCATGACCGCGTCGCCGGCACGCTGATGGTCGCCGCGACCGAGGAGCCCGCGCCGCCGCGCTAGCGCCGCTGCCGTCCCTCGACTAGCGCGGCGACTCCCACGGCAGCGCCCGTGGCTGCAGCACCTGCCGCACCGAGGCATCCGCGACGATCGCGATCAGGTCCAGGCCGCCGTAGGCCGCGGGGTTCATCCCGCGCAGCGCCGCCGTCGCCAGCTCGTCCTTCACGTGGCCCAGCGCGCCCAGCAGCACCAGCGCGGACAGGTCGTCCTGCTGCCCGGCGGCCCGCGCCGCCTCGCGCTGCGCGACCGCGCGCTGGACGTGCCGCCGGAGCATCCGCCGTACCAGCGTCCCGTCGAGGGGATCGACGTCTGAGGGGGCCGCCATCACCACGACGCCCTCGGGCGCTCCGGCGGGGAGGCGCGAGACGGTCCACGTGTCGTGCACCTGCACGTCCGTCACCTCGCCCGGCTGCAGCAGCGCCGCGCGGTCGCGGACGCGCGAGACGATGATGTCGATCTCCGCCTGCTCCGCCGGCAGCCGGTACAGCGCGCGCGAGTCGAGGTGGTAGGAGCCGGGCACACCCTCTGAGATCACGGTCCACTCCGGGGCGAGCCCGCCGGTCACGGACACGTACGCGCCCTCGTCGGACAGCTTCGCCAGCACCAGCGTCAGCGGCAGGCGCACCTCGCGCGCCTCGCCGGGCGCCAGCCCGCCCAGGCCGCGCGACAGCAGGTCGCGCAACTGCGAGACCTGCGGCTCCGTGGTCGGCAGCGTCGCCTTGGGCGGCACCCACACCGCGTACGCGCCGCGCGCGATCGAGGCGTTCCCCGCCTCCATGTCCGCGGTCAGCAGCTCCGCGAAGGTGTCCGCGCCCGGCGGCGGCGCCCCGTCCGCGGGCGGCTCCCAGAGCGCGCCGATGGTCACCCCCACGCGCCGGTCGCGCTGCTGGAGCACGGCGTCGAAGGCGCCGGGGTCGCCCTCCACCGGGCGGAAGGTGCGGAAGTAGCGCTCGCTCATCCACGCCGCGGCGAGGTGGAGGACGGCCTCCAGCGGCGGGGTCAGGTGCGGGGGACGGTCAGGCATGGGCCCGGGGACCGCGAGGTGGGACCTCGCGCGTTACTCCCCCGCCGCCTGTCGTTCGTCGCGACGGATGAGGTAGGGGTTCACAGCCACGGCGAGCACGTCCACCACCAGCACCACGTTCAGGCCCAGGAACAGCAGGACGCCCAGCCACTTCAGCCCCAGCGACCACACCGTGTCGTCCACGCCCGACGCCTGCATCTCCAGCACGCCGATGAACACGAGGCCGAGCAGCGCGAGCATGACGCGGAAGGCGCGCGGATGCGCCAGGTAGCGCGTCAGGTAGCCGAAGACGCCGCCGACCACGGCGAAGTTCGCGGCCATCTGGCCCAGCAGCGGCGTGCCCTCGTGGTGCTGGAGCTCCCAGCCGTTGAAGAAGATCCACGACAGCATCGCGGGGATGAGTGCCGCGACGGCAATGCCCGTCAGGTCCGACCGCTTGAACCGCATACGCCCGCCCTCGTCCTGTTGCCCGGCCATCTTCCCCGCTCGTGGTGGCCGGGGGCAACTGATCCTGTGATGCCGCGCGGCGTCGCGCGCGACGCTAGATGTTGGAGCGCGACTGTCCGCCGTCCACGTTCAGCGTCGCCCCCACGATCCACGAGGCACGCGGCGAGCAGAGGAACGCCACCACCTCCCCGATCTCCTCCGGCCGGCCGAAGCGCCCCGCGGCGATGTTCTGCGCCACGAACTCCTTCATCGCCTCCGGCTGCTCCGCCACGCGGCGGCCCCACGAGCCGCCCTCGAACAGGATCGAGCCCGGCGCGAGGCTGTTCACGCGCACGCCCTGCTTGATCCAGTCCAGCGCGTACGCCTTCGTCATCGCGATCTGCGCCGACTTGTTCGCGTTGTACTGCGGCGGCCCGCCGACCTCGCGCCCGAAGATCGAGGAGATGTTGACCACGGCGCCCTGCCCGGAGGCGACCAGGTGCGGCTTCGCCAGTTCCATCAGCCGCAGCGCGGACATCACGTTCAGCTCGTACGCCAGCCGCCAGCGCGCCTCCATGTCGTCGGAGGCCGCCGACCCGCCGGCGTTGTTGACGAGGATGTCGAGGCCCCCGTGCGCCGCCACGGCCTCCTCGATGATTCGCGCGCAGTCGGCGGCGTCGGTGACGTCCGCGCCCACGGTGTGCACCGTGCCCCCGGAGGCGCGCAGCTCGGCGGCGGTCTGCGCCAGCGTGTCCACGCCCCGCGCCACCAGCGTCACCTTCGCGCCCTCGGCGACCAGCGCCGTGGCGATCGCCTTCCCCAGCCCGCGGCTCGCGCCCGTCACCACCGCCGAGCGTCCGGCGATCCCCAGGTCCATGTCGTCTCCCCCTCGTACGGTCGGTCGAAGTCGCGTGCCCCGCTATCCTGCCGCGCCGCGCCCGCCCCGTCGAGGCGCGTTGACGGGCCGGATCGCGCGCCCGTACGCTCGCCGCCCCGGAGGAACACCCGTGCCGTCCGCACTCGTCGACCTCACCGTCGAAGGCCACATCGCCACGATCACCCTCGCCGTCCCCGGCGCGCTGCTCGACCGGGCGGCGTCCGAGGCGCTCGCCGATGCCGCGCGCGCGGTGGCGGAGGCCACCGAGGTGCGCGCAGTCGTCGTGCGCAGCGCGGCGGACGACTTCGGCCGCGGCTGGACGGCGGAGGCCCTCGTGGAACCGGAGGGCATCACCGGCCTCCCGCCGCTGGCCGACGGGATCGAGGCGCTTGCCGCCGTGCCCCAGCCGACGATCGCCGCGGTCGCGGGGGCCGCGCACTCGGCGGGCCTGGAGGTCGCGCTCGCCTGCGACGTGCGGATCGCGGCGGAGGACGCCACCTTCGCCATGCCGGACACGGCCGCCGGCAGCGTCCCGCGCGGCGGCGGCACCCAGCGCCTCCCGCGCGCCGTGGGCCGCGCCCAGGCGCTCCGGCTGCTCCTGACGGGCGAGGTGATCGACGCCGCGGAGGCGCGACGCATCGGCCTCGTCTCCCGCGTCGTACCCTCGGGCGGGACGTCCCTTGCGGACGCGGCGCGTGCGCTGGCGGAGACCATCGCCTCGCGCGGGCCGATCGCCACGCGCCTCGCGAAGGAGGCGGTGCACCGCGGCGCGGAACTGACGCTGGAGCAGGCGTTACGCTACGAGACGGATCTGACGGTGATCCTGCAGTCGACCGCCGACCGCGCGGAGGGCGTCCGGGCCTTCCAGGAGAAGCGGGAGCCGCGCTTCCTCGGGGAGTAGGCGCGCGGCACGGCGGACCGGCGCGCTGGACGCGCCCCGCCCCAATGGGTGAGCATGCACGAGTACGGAGGTGGAGCGGATGAATGTCGTCCTGAACACGGATGAGGCGAACGCGGTGATGTCGGTCATCACCGGGCAGCTCATCGACCAGGCGGGCGTGAGCGAGGCCGCCAAGAAGGCGATCCGCGACTGGCGGCGCGACCTGGGGCCCGGCACGATCCCCCTGGATGGGTTCACGCTGCGCCTCAACACCGCCATCGGCAACTTCATCGACGAGCGCACGACGCGAATGATGCGCACGCGTGGGCAGATCAAGGTCCGGGAGCGCTAGCCATGAAGGTCGAGTTCACCCCCGACGAGATCCACACGATGCTCGAGGCCGTCGTCGAGGACGTCGCCGCCCTCAAGCTGGACAAGCACGACCGCGCCGCGATCCGCCGCTGGCTCGCGGACGACATGACGCTGGGAAGCCTGGCCGTCCAGCGCCTCACCGACAAGCTGAACGACGAGCTCCAGCAGACCCACGCCCGCTCCGAGGTCAGCGCGATCAAAAAGCCGGACTGGCTGTAGCCGGTCCACGCCCCGACCTCGGGACGAGTTGCCCAGAGACGAGCCGCCGATGCCCCCGCCGCGCCCGCTGGTGCGCCTGGACCGGGAGGGGCCCGGCGGCTCCGTCGTCTGGCTGACCCTCGACCGCCCGGAGCGCCTCAACGCCGTCAACCTCGCCATGCGCGACGAGCTGTGGACGGCGCTCGGGCTGCTCCGGGACGACCCCACGGTCCGCGCCGCCGTCATCCGCGGTGCCGGTGACCGCGCCTTCTCCGCCGGGGCGGACATCACGGAGTTCGGCACCGCCCCCTCGCTCATCGACGCCCGCGAGGCGCGCCGCCAGCGCGACGTCTGGGGCGTCATGGCCGCGCTGTCGATCCCGCTGGTGGCCGCGATCCACGGCTACGCCTACGGCGCCGGCCTGGAGCTCTCCCTCTACTGCGACCTCCGTGTCGCGTCCGAGGACGCCCGGTTCGCCCTCCCGGAGGTCTCGCTGGGCTACATCCCCTCCGCCGGCGGCACGCAGACGCTCCCCCGCCACCTCCGGCGCTCGGACGCGCTGGAGCTCGCGACCGGCGGCGCGCCGATCGACGCTGCGGAGGCGCTCGCCCGGGGTCTCGTGCACGCCGTCGTCCCGCGGGCGGAGCTGGAGGCGACCGCGCGCGCGTGGGCAGACCGGCTCGCCTCGATGCCCCCGGCGGCGCTCCGCGCCACGAAGCGGGCGGTCGTGGAGGGACTGGATCTACCGATTTCTGACGGCCTGGCGCTGGAGCGCCGGCTCGCCGCAGCGGTGAAGCACGAGACAATCGCTGGTGGAGGTGCCGCTTGAGTCTTGCCCGCCGACTGCCCCGCTGGAGTCCCCCCGCCCACCTTGGGCCCACCATGCTGCTGGTCGTGACCGCGCTGGGGCTGTTCGCCGTCTTCTGGGGGTACTTCAACCCGCCGGCGATCCAGGTGGTGATGTTCGACGCGGGCGATGTGAGCCGGTTCGGTATCCACCGGGTCGTCGCCTACCCGGAGCAGCACCTCTACATCGTCGGCCTCGCGGACGGGCGCCTCCGCGCGATCGACGGGCGCGTCTCGGGCAGCGACTGCCGGGTGGAGTGGCTGCCGGAGGACACCCGCGGCGCCGTCCGCAACCCGGACGGGCTGCCGGGCGTCTACCGCGACCCCTGCTCCGGCGCGCTCTGGTCCTTCGAGGGCAACGCGATCAGCGGCACGGACCAGCCGCTGCGCACGCCGCAGATCAGCCCTCGCATCAGCGACGACGGCACGTCGCAGCGCATCTACGTGGAGTTGGTGAACCCCTCCAGGTAGCCGCTCGCCGGCGCGCCGGCAGGGGCGCGGGTAGCGCCCAAGACACGATTCGCCCACAGTGACCGGGTTATGGCGTGAGTTGTGGCCATTCCCTATCATGGCGCGACTCTGAGGGGGAGCCGATATGAATACCGCTGAGTTTCTGACCATTAGCGCCGCCATTGTGCCCGATCGGGTCGCGATCGCCGGGCCGGATGAGCGCCTGACCTACGCGGACCTGCAGTCGCGGGCGAACCGCCTGGCGCAGGCCTTCCAGTCCATGGGCATCGGCCGCGGGCAGGCCGTCGGCGTGATGGCGGTCAACAGCGTCGAGTTCGCCGAGATCTACTACGCGTCCGCTGCCGTGGGCGCGACCATGGTGCCGCTGAACTTCCGGGCGAAGCCGGAAGAGCTCACCTACATGATCGACTCCACGGACGTGGCGGTGCTCTTCATCTCGGAGCGCTACTACTCGATCTACGAGGCGATCGCCTCCTCCACCCCCTCCGTGAAGCACGTCGTCACCCTCGACTTCGAGAAGGACGGGCTCTCCTCCCTCAAGACGCTCCGCGAGGCGAACGAGGACATCCCGGTCTTCGCCGAGACGGACGACAAGGACCCGACCCTCATCATCTTCACCTCCGGCACCACCGCGCTGCCGAAGGGCGTCGTGCTCTCCTACCAGTCGCTGACCGCGCTCGTGGTGAACACGCAGGCTCCGGCCGACCCGACCAGCGACCAGCAGGTCGTCCTGGTGAGCGTGCCGTTCTTCCACATCGCCGGTGCGACCACCCTGATGAGCGCCGTCTTCTCCGGCCGCCGCCTCGTCGTGCTGCCGCAGTTCGACCCGCAGGCGTGGTTGGCCGCCGTGGAGCGCGAGGGCGCCACGCACGCCTTCGTCGTCCCGACGATGCTGAAGCGCATCATGGAGGTCGACGACTTCGACCGGTACAACCTCAGCACGCTGCAGCTCATCACCTACGGCGCCGCGCCGATGCCGTTCGAGGTGGTCCGCCGCGCGGTGGACGTCTTCGCCCCGAACCGCGCGAACGTCGGCCTGATGAACTCGTACGGCCAGACCGAGGCCACCGGCTCCATGACCGTCCTCGGCCCCGACGACCACGTCCTCAACGGCACCCCCGAGGAGAACGAGCTGAAGGTCCACCGCCTTCGCTCCGTCGGCCGCTCCATGAGCGACATCGACGTCGCGATCCTGCTGCCGGACGGCCGCGTCGCGCCGACGAACGAGGAAGGCGAGATCTGCATCCGCGGCGACCGCGTGATGCGTGGCTACAACAAGCGCGAGGAGGACACCGCCGGCGCGCTGCACGACGGCTGGCTCCACACCGGCGACGTCGGCAAGATCGACGAGGGCGGCTACCTGTTCATCACCGGCCGCCTGAAGGACATGGTCATCCGCGGCGGCGAGAACATCGCCCCCGCCGAGATCGAGCAGGTGCTGGAGGACCACCCCGGCGTGGCGGAGGCCGCGATCATCGGCGTCCCGGACGTCGAGTGGGGTGAGGTCTGCAAGGCGATCATGGTCCCGGTCGACACGGGCATGCTGCCGTCCGACCAGGAGCTCACGGAGTACGTGAAGAGCCGCCTCGCCTCGTACAAGGCGCCCGCCTTCTATGAGTGGGTGGAGGAGCTGCCCCGCAACCCGATGGGCAAGATCCTGAAGACCGAACTCCGCGACAAGTACGGCGCCGCCAGCGTCTAACCCGTTGGATGCTGCGCCGCGCACCCGCGCGGCGCAGCGCGTTGCCACCGAATCCCTCGACCCACCTCGAGAGATAGGACGACTGATGCCTGAACTCCCCACGCCTCCGCCGAGCCAGGGTCGAGTGGGTGCGTGGTGGGGGCCGGCCGTCGGGTTCTCCGGCCTCGGCTTCTACGCCGCGGCCACCGTCCCGGAGGGCACCCCGGGGCGCCAGATCTTCTTCAACGTGGCGCACCCGTGGGCCGTGTACGTGTTCATGGCGGCGCTGGTCGGCCTGCTGGTCTACGGCCTGCTCCACCACATCCGCCTGTGGAACATCGGCCGGCCCACGCCGGGCATCCTCGCCGAGATCCCCCACCGCTTCCGCAACGCGATGCGGCTGGGGCTGGCGCAGGAGAAGGTCCGGCGCGACCGCTACGCCGGCATCATGCACTGGTGCATCTTCTCCTCGATCGTGGTGCTGACCTTCGTGACCGCGCAGGTCGCGATTGACGCCGACACCCCGTTCAAGTTCCTCCACGGCACCTACTACCTCATCTTCTCCTTCTACGGCGACCTCTTCGGCGTCATCGGCCTCATCGGCGTCGGCATGGCGCTCAACCGCCGGTACTTCCAGGACTTCCACCGCATCCGCTGGGATGAGCGGCTGGAGGATCACCTGATCATCGTGGGCCTCGGCCTCGTCCTGATCTCCGGCTTCATCGTGGAGGCCGCCCGCATCCTGGTCAGTGAGCTCACGCAGCACCCGGACTGGGCCATCTGGTCCTTCGGCGCGTACGCGCTGGCGAAGCCGCTCTCCGGGCTCAACCTGTCGGAGGGCGCCGTCCTCTCCGCGCACATCTGGTCGTGGTGGTTCCACATCGCCTCCGCCTTCGGCTGGCTCGGGCTCATCGTCTTCACGCGCCTGGACCACCTCTTCTTCGCGCCCGTCAACGCCTTCTTCCTCCGCACCGACTCCCCCGGCCGCCTCGCGAAGATCGAGGACATCGAGCAGCAGGAGGTCTTCGGCGTCGGCTACGTGCAGGACTTCACGTGGAAGCAGCTGTTCGAGCTGGACGCCTGCGTCCGCTGCGGCCGCTGCACGGAAGTCTGCCCGGCCAACATCTCCGGCCAGCCCCTCTCGCCGATGCACCTGATCCAGGACCTGAAGACCCACCTGGCCACCGTGGGCCCGGACATCCAGACCCACCGCCACCAGTTCGGCGACGCCGGCCGCGAGGTCTCCCCCGTCGCGATGGTGGGCGACGTGATCAAGGACGAGACGCTCTGGGCCTGCCGCACCTGCGGCGCCTGCATGCAGGAATGCCCCGTCATGATCGAGCACGTCCCGACGATCGTGGACATGCGCCGCTTCCTCGTCATGAACGAGGCGCGCATCCCCGCCACCGCGCAGAGCGCGCTCGAGAACCTCGAGTCGCGCGGTCACCCGTGGCGCGGCACCGCGCTGGAGCGCACCACGTGGATGGACGGCCTGGGCGAGGTGCCCATGTTCGACGGCTCGCAGGAGTACCTCTACTGGGTCGGCTGCTCCGGCTCGCTGGTGGAGCGCAACCTGCCGATCACGAAGGCCGTCTTCCGGCTGCTGGGCGAGTCCGGCGCCTCCTTCGGCGTCCTCGGGCAGGAGGAGACCTGCAACGGCGACCCCGCCCGGCGGCTGGGGAACGAGTACCTCTACCAGATCCTCGCGCAGCAGCTGGTGGAGACGTTCAAGGCGAAGAACGTGCAGAAGGTCATCACCAACTGCCCGCACTGCTTCAACACCTTCAAGAACGAGTACCCGCAGTTCGACGGCCACTTCGAGGTGCTCCACCACACGGAGTTCCTGAACGGCGCCCTCAAGAGCGGCAAGCTGAAGGCCACGCACCCCGTCAACGCGGAGGTCACCTACCACGACTCCTGCTACCTGGGTCGCTTCAACGGTCAGTACGACGCCCCGCGCCAGATCATCGAGATGGTCCCCGGCGCGAGCCTGACGGAGATGCAGCGCAACTTCAGCAAGGGGCTGTGCTGCGGCGCCGGCGGCGGCAACATGTGGCAGGAGGAGATCGGCGAGCGGCGCGTGAACCACGTGCGCTCGGAAGAGGCCGTCCGCACCGGCGCCTCCCAGGTCATCTCCAACTGCCCGTTCTGCATCCAGATGTTCGAGGACGGCGTCCCGGCGGTGCACCCGGAGGAAGAGGGCCGCATGCGCCCCTTCGACGTGGCGGAGCTGCTGGAGGCCGCGGTCTTCGGCGACAGGAAGTAGCCCCCACCGGGGCGACCGCGCGAATCTCGCACGGCGCGCGCGGAATCCGCGCGACTTCAACACGTTATTTGCGCGGCATCGAGCCGCGCGGTATGCCTTGAACAGAGATGTGGGGCGGCGGGCGCCCCTGCAGTTCCGCGCGCGGCGCGGCAAACGGAGGCAAGCGACATGCACATCGTGGTCTGCGCGAAGCAGATCCCTGACCCGGAGACCCCGCCCTCGGCGTTCCGCATTGACGCGGCGTCGAACAAGGTCGTCCCCGCGCAGGGGATCGCCCCGGTCCTCAGCCAGTTCGACGGTATCGCCGCCGAGGCGGCCCTCCGCATCAAGGAGGCGAACGCCGGCAGCAAGGTGACCGTGGTCTCCCTGGGTGCCGACTCGGCCGCCGCCGCCATCAAGCAGGTCCTCGCCATGGGCGCGGACGAGGGCGTCCTCCTGAACGACCCGGCCTTCGAGGACGGCGACTCCTACACCACCGCCAAGACGCTGGCCGCCGCCATCAAGAAGCTCGGCGACGTGGACGCCGTCTTCTGCGGCCGCCAGGCCGCCGACTGGGACATGGGCCAGGTCGGCCTGCTGGTCGCCGAGGAGCTCGGCTGGCCCGTCTCCATCATCGCGAAGGGCGTGGCCGCCGGCGGTGCCGGCCTGCAGATCCAGCGCGTGGTAGAGGACGGCTTCGAGACCGTGGAGACCCCGCTGCCGGCGGTCGTCACCGTCTCCAACGAGTTCGGTGAGCCGCGCTACCCGAAGCTGCCGCAGATCATGGCCGCGGCCAAGAAGACCGTGACCCAGTGGAAGACCGGTGACCTGGGCCTGGACCCGGGTGAGGTGGGCGCCGCCGGCGCGCGCCTGAAGCTGGAGAAGCTGGCGACGCCGCCGCGCGGCGGCGCCGTTGAGATGATGCCGGGCGACTCGCCCGAGGAGCAGGCCGCTGCCCTCGTCGCGAAGCTGCGCGCCGACAAGATCATCTAGTCCGACGACGGACGGGAGCACAGAACATGGCACGGAACATCCTCGTCGTCGGCGAAGTGCTGGACGGCCAGCCCACCTCCACGACGCTTGAAATGCTCGGCGGCGCGCAGGCGCTGGCCGAGGGCGGCAACGTGAGCGTCACGCTCCTCGGCACCGGCGCCTCCGGCGCCGCGGCCGCCTGCGCCGGCGCCGCCACCGCCTACACCAGCGACGACGCCTCGTACGACACCTTCCTGGGTGAGCAGTGGCTCGCCGCGATCGGTGCGGCCATGGACCAGGCGAACCCGGACCTGGTCCTCATCGCCCAGTCCACCGCCGGCCGCGAGATCGGCCCGCGGCTGGCGCACCGCCGCAACACCGCGGTCGCGATGGACTGCACCTCCATCGTCAGCGACGGCGGCGCCATCAAGGCCACCCGCCCCGCGTACGGCGGCAACGCCGTCGCCACCTACTCCTTCGCCACCAGCCCGGCCGTTGCCACGGTGCGCGCGAAGTCGTTCGAGCCCGCCTCCGGCGCCGGCCCGGCCGCGACCACCGCGCTCCCCGCGCCGGCCGCCAGCCGCGTGTCCGTCACCGGGCGCGAGAAGGTGGTCGCGGAGGGTCTGCAGCTCCAGGACGCCTCGGTCGTCGTTGCCGGCGGCCGTGGCCTGGGCAGCAGCGACTCCTTCCGCACGCTCGAGGAGATGGCCGAGGCGCTGGGCCGCGACAAGGCCGCGGTGGGCGCCTCCCGCGCCGCCGTGGACCTGGGCTGGTACCCGCCCAGCCAGCAGGTGGGCCTGACCGGCAAGGTCGTCACCCCCGACCTGTACTTCGCCATCGCGATCTCGGGCGCCAGCCAGCACATGGCCGGCTGCTCGGGTTCGAAGGTCCTCGTCGCCATCAACCGCGATGCGGAGGCCAACATCTTCGGCTTCGCGAAGTACGGCATCATCGGCGACTACAAGACGGTGGTCCCGGCGATCATCGCGGAGCTCAAGAAGTAGTCCGCCCGTGCGAGCGCGGGCTCGACATCGGTGAATGACATAACGCAGCGCGGGCGGGACTGACACCGCCCGCGCTGTATTTTTCACCGTTGACGCGTGCGGCAGGGTTCCTTGCGCCTCCCGCCTCCCGGAAATACAATCGGAGTCTCCGCTAAATCTGGGAGTACGTATGACCGTGATCGGCCTTACCGGGGGCATCGCCTCAGGGAAGTCGACTGCCGCGGAGTACCTGCGGAGCCTCGGCGCGACGCTCATCGACGCCGACCGTGTCGGCCACCGCTCCTACGAACCGGGCACTCCAGGGTTCGAGAAGGTCGTCAACGCCTTCGGCCACGAGATCGTCGGCAAGGACGGCGTCATCGACCGCCGCATCCTGGGCGGCAAGGTGTTCGGCAACCCCGCCGAGCAGGAGCGCCTGCAGGCCATCGTCTGGCCCGAGATCCGCCGCCTCATCTCCGAGGAACTGCGCGAAATCAAGCGCCGCGACCGCGACCAGATCGTGATCCTCGAGGCTGCCGTGCTCATCGAGGCCGGCTGGACCGACCTCTGCGACGAGATCTGGGTCGTCACCACCTCGCAGCCCATCGCGCTGCAGCGCCTCATGGCGCGCAACGCCCTGACGGAGGACGCGGCCCTCGCTCGCATCCACGCGCAGGCCGGTTCGCGCGAACGTGCGCTGGCGATCGCGAATGTGAAGATCGACAACTCCGGCACGGAGGAGCAGCTCCGCCAGCGCCTGGACCGCGCGTGGAAGACGCTCACCAACCGCCTGGCCGACGAGCGCGGCGTGAAGCGCCCGACCCGGCTGCCCGTGAAGCCCACGCCCACCGCCGCGAAGCCGGTGGCCGCGAAGCCCGCCGCGAAGGCGCCGAGCAAGCCCGTTGCGGCGAAGCCGGCCGCGAAGAAGCCCGCCCCGAAGCCCGCGAGCAAGCCCGCTGCGAAGCCGGCGGCGAAGGCTGCCGCGAGGCCCGCGGCGAAGCCCGCCGCGAAGAAGGCGACCGCGAAGCCCGCGAGCAAGCCCGCTGCGAAGCCCGCGGTGAAGGCGTCGAGCAAGCCCGCGGCCAAGAAGGCGGCTCCGAAGCCGGCCAGCAAGCCCGCGGCGAAGAAGCCGGCGTCGAAGCCCGCTGCCAAGCCGGCGGCTCGCGTCGCCGCCTCCGCCAAGACGCCGGCGCGCGCCTCCAAGGCGGCGGCGAAGCCGGCCTCGAAGCCCGCGGGGGCGCGTCGACGGTAATCGGGCCGCTGCGCGCTTCACGCACGGGGACGCGTTACCCTGAACGAATCCAGTAGACTTCCCGCCGCGCCTCACGGGTGCGGCGCAGGGGTGGGAGATGGCATTGGCGACTGAGCAGGCCGGTTTCAAGCAGATCGCCGTGGAGGACTTCCGGATCACGGAAGAGCCCTACTACCTCCCCATCAACGCTGAAGTAGAGCTCTTCGAGTCCGCCTACCG
>JBFWQJ010000021.1:0-19859 GCA_050249515.1 Dehalococcoidia bacterium
GGAGAATCCTGCTTCTTCAATCCGCGCGGAGAACGCGCTCCCCGGGAGTGCGTGGTCGAGGACGCCGGCGGCTTCCTCGTAGCGGTCCGTCTCCAGATCGATCCCGAATGTCTCGCCGCCGACGGTGGCGGCGAGCTGTTGCAGCGCCGCTCCCGTTCCGGCGCAGGGATCGAGCAGGCGAACAGCGACACGGCCGCCGTGTGTGGCGGGCTGGATCATCGCGCCGATGCGGGCAACCACTTCGGGCGGTGTCGGGAAGTATCCCCCGACGGCAAGCGATTCAAGGCGCGGCATCGCGCACCTCGCGGTCGCGGACGAGCAGCTGCGTTGTCACGCGGCGTTCGCCAGCTCTTCCGCTGGCAGTGGAATCCGGTGTCCCCGGAGGGCACGCCCCAGCGCCGCCTGCAGCGCGTCAAGGTCGGGCACGCAGCGCCAGGCGCGGATGCCGTGCGCGTCGAGCGGGCGAATCTCCCCGCTGTCCAGCCCGCGCTTCCAGAGCCACTCACTCCACGATGGGTGGAGCGGGAGGTCGATCCGGCGGCTCAGGAACCGATAGTGCAGCGCCGGTGCTTCCGCCTCGGCGCGAGCGAGCAGGAGGAAGTCGGGGCCTTCGCCCGCGTAGAGCGCGGCTGACGGCACCAGCATCGCGTGTGTCGCGCCCGTGGCCGGCAACCGTGCCGTGTGGAAGCGGCAGTCGGCGCGCGCCTGCGGCGCGAGCGTGCAGTACCGGCCGCCCATGAGCGCGTCGTCGCTGATCACGGCGGGCTCGCCTTTGAGCAGCCGCGCCCAGAGCGCGCGGATCGACTGCTGGTTCGAGATCATCGAGATGAACCACAGGTCGGCGCCGTCACGCGCGTAGGCGTCAACCGCGCCGGCGAACCCGGCGCAGCGGATGTGCATCGTCTCCATCGAGTCTCCTTTCATGTGAGGCGTTGGAAGCGCCCATATGCGTCGCGGGTTCCGACCTCGGAGCGGGTAATCGAGCTGGCGTCCGCCCAGCGTCCGTCCTCGAACGCCGCCGCGAGCGCCCGCTCGAACCAGGCGTCCCAGCCCGGGCCGTCCTCTGCGAGGCCGGGCGGGACCGGGAGGTCGAGGACGCCGGCGAGGTGGAGCCGCAGGACGCGGGTGCCCGGCGGGAGTGAGGGCGCCGTCACCGCGGTGCTTCCGCGTCGGCGCGTACCCGGCAGCGGACGCAGCACCGCGCGTCGGTTCGCGGCACGTTCGGCATCCGTCCGAAGGCAACGGTGCGTCCGCACAGCGTGCGGGCGAGGTGCCCGGGCAGGTCGTACCCGGGCACCTCGATCACGTGGCGCAGGCGAGGCATGGCGTTCAGGCGGCCGTGCGCTCGCTGGCACCATCGAACACTCCGCGCACGACGTTGTCGGGCGGGACGGCGGATGGCTCGAGGTCATCGAGCCAGCCTTCCGCCGCGAGGTAGCGTTCGACCGCCTCCGCGACGAGGTGCGTCATCGGCCGGCCCTGTGCCTGGCCGAGCCGGTAGAGCGGAGGGATCAACCGCTCGGGGATCTTGGGGCTATACATCTGCATGCTCCTCTTCGTGGACATCGGTTGCGGTCGGCTGCGGGGTGTAGCCGAGGATGTGGTCGACGGCGCGCTGGGCCTGTCCGGCCGCCGCGACCGCGAGCCGGCGGTCGTCCTCGAGCGCCCGCAGCCATGAGGCGATGTAGGCGGCGGACTGGTCGAGGCGCGAGGCGTCGACCCCCGCCTCCTGGCAGAGGAACGCCGCCGCGAACTCCGCGACCAGCTCCTCGCGTGAATAGACCGGCGAGCCGAACGGGGCCGACTCCTGGTAGCCCTCGCGGTCGAGGCGCGAGCGATGTCCGGTCGAATGGGCGAGCTCGTGGAAGAGCGTCGCGTAGTAGCCGTCGACATCGCGGAACGCGCCGAGCGGCGGGAGGTGCACCTCGTCGCGCGAGGGGATGTAGTAGGCGGACTCACCGTCATGGAAGACGTCAGGCCCGTCCGCATAGCCAGCGACGATCGCCTCGGCCCGTGTGAGCGGGTCGAACTCACCTCCGGACTCCTGGTCCGGGAGCGTGAGCCCCTCGCACTGCGTGACGTTGAAGACGGTGTAGAGCCGCATCAGCGGGAACGCCGGGCCGCGGTCTGCATCCGGAGAGTCGCTGTTGCGGTCCTCGTCGCGTGCGGGCCACTTCCAGAAGACGACCCGTGTCCCGTGCTCGCCGCGGCGGACGTGCCCGCCGAGCTGCTCCGCGTGGCGAAACGTCAGCCAGCGGGGATCCTCGTAGCCCGCCTCCATCGAGGTCAGGCTGAGGACGAGCAGGTTGATGCCGCGGTAGGGGCGGTGCGAGACCGCGTTGCGCAGTCCGCGTGCGCGCCAGGGGTGACGCCACGGGACGGTGCCGCGCTCCAGGGCGGCGATGATGCGGGCGGTGACCTCCGCGTACGGGTCGCGGCGGGCCGCGACTGGCCTACGCCGCGTGCGGGCCGTCATGGAATCCCACGTGAGCGTCGCCGCCGGGCCTCCGGCGCTCGTAGACGGTGAGCCGCACGGTGTGCGTGGAGCCGTCGGTGCGCACCGCCTGCACGGCGGTCGCGTGGAAGCCGGGGATCAGCGAATGCCACAGCGGGATCACCGCCACGGCGTACTGGCCCGAGCGCGTGGTCACCACGCGCCGGGCCGCTGGCTGCAGGAGCATCGTCAGGCGGCCTGCGCGTGTCCATTGCGGCGGTTGAGGCCGCGTGCGAGGCGGGTGACGGCGTCCCGGAGCCGGCGTGCGTCGAGCTCGTCAAGCGGGCAGCCATACTTCTCGGCGACCCACTCGCGCGTGCGCGCTTCATCGGAACCGGCGCGCTCGGCAATCGCGAGCACCTCGCGGCGGAGCGGTTCGGCATTCACCGGGCCGGTCGTATCCGTCCCATCGAGGCGCGCCGACAGCTCGTTTCCGAGCCCGGCTCCGTAGTGGCGCAGTGCGCGCTTGAGGCCGTCGGTCACGGCCGCCTTGTAGGCGGTCGCATGCGCGTCGGCGGTTTGCTCGTCGACGACGCCCGCGCCCACGTCACTGTGTGCGCCACAGCCCTCGACGGTGACGCGGACGGTCGCCGTGTAGATGCCGAGCACCGGCGTGGCATCACGCCGCCCGGTCTGGGGGATCGGACGGTAGGTCACCTCCCCGACCACTTCAGCACCCCAGCGGTCTTCACCGAAGATCGCGTTCGCGAGCTGGATCGCCCGCCACCCTTCCAGGTAGCGGACCGTCCCGTCGTCGCCCTCGCGTTCCGAGATGTGCTCGGGTGCGAGCGGCTGCCGGAGCTTCCGCTTCGTAGCGGTGCTCAGGCGGCGCGGTTGAGGCGCGTTCGTTCGCTCTGCTGCCATGACTCCTCCTGTCGTCTGCGGGCCTCAGCCAACGCCGCCAGGAAGGCGTTACGCCCACCGCGCCGCTGGCCGAGATGGTTGAGGTCGTGCGCTCCGTCCGGGAGCGCGACGGTAAGGGCCCGCGCCCCGAGGGCGGATGCGAGCTGCGCCGAGGCCCGACGGCCGGGGCCGTCGGCATCGAGCGCGAGGTAGACGGTGCGGAAGCCGCGGATGGCGGCCAGCGTCCGCCGCGAGGCGTGCGTCCCGACCAGCGCCACCGCCGGGACCTCCCATTCGCAGGCGGTCAGCCAGTCGAAGGGGCCTTCGACGACCACGACCGCCGCCGCGCCAACCTGCGACGCCTGCGCCACTCCGAGCAGGGGAGACGGCGCGCGCAGGTTCAGGTAGCGGGGACTACGCTTCCCGAGCGCACGTCCCGTGAGCCAGGTCGCGCGTCCATGGACGTCGAGGTCCGGGATCACAATCCGGCCGGTGAACGTGTCCCGCCCATCCGCGATCAACCCGAGCCGCTCCGCCGCTTCGAGACTCAGGTGCGACGAGCGCAGCCGGTCGACGAGCCCGCCGGCCGCGTATCCAAGACGGAGCCGGCGGGCGGTTTCCATGGAGATGCCACGCTGCGAGAGATAGGCGCGCACGTCCCGGTACTGCGGGAGCGTGCGCGCGTAGTGCGCGACCGCCGCGTCCATGACCGCCGCCGCCGCGGGGTCGAGGCGTGGTTCGGATACACGTGGTGCCAGGGGGACGACGTTCGCCGGTAGCTCCGGCAGTCCTCGCGAGAGCAGTGCCGCCGTCTCCCGGAACGGCGTGCCCCGGATCCGGCCGACGAAGTCGATGACGTCGCCGCCCGCATGACAGCCGTAACAGAACCACGACGCCGTCTCCGGGTAGACGACGAAACTCGGGTCGTGGTCGCGGTGGAAGGGACAGCGCCCGATCAGCCGCCGTCCCGACGACCTCAGATCGATCCCCGCGGACGCAACGGCCACGGCAATCGGGTGCGCGGCACGGATCGCCGCGACGTCATGCATCCGGTGCCGCCGCTTCGATCTCGCTGATCCGTCGCCAGAAGCACTCCTCCTGGACGGTCAGCGCGTCGGCGGGGTCGATGCCTGCGGGCAGGTGAGGCTTCAGGACCTCGCCGGGCGGGTCGCCGACCTCCCAGTAGCGGGCGATCAGGTCGCCCTCGCTCTCGGCATTGGCCAGCCACGCGAGCAGGGCGTCGACGCCGGGCTGTACGGCAGCCCGCTGCGCATCGGTCCACTCGCTGTAGACGGCATGGCTGTTTTCCCACACGCCGCGCACGGCGCGCTGGAAACGGTCGTTCTTGGGCACGCTCGGATTCCTTTCATAGAACACGGTTTGGTCAGCTCTCTGGGACGCCCGCCTGCCAGGCGCACGGCCCCCATGTGGACGGGCAGCACGAAATCGGGGCCGCCCGAAGGCGGCCCCGAAGGGTGAGGTGGACGCGGTTGGCGGCGCTCAGGCGAGCGCTGGTGCTCCGATTGGCGCGAGGAGCCGTGCGCCACGCAGCGCCTGGGGCGCAAACTGCTGTCCGCGTTCCCAGCGTCGCGGGCCGATCGACGACACGACTTCCCACTTCCCATCCAACGTGGGCATCAGCACGGCCCCGCTCCCGAACCCCGCGCGGTAGTAGACCGCCCCGAGGAGTCCGATGCGACGGCACGCCTCCAGCCAGAGCCCGCAGAGGTGGCGGACCAGTTCGTCCGGCAGCCCCTGGAAATCGAGCGGCTCGAGCAGGTCGAGCGCGGCGACCGGCTGGTGGCGGTGGCAGCGGCGTGCCTCGCGGAGCGCCGACTGTGCCGCCTCGACCTTGACGGCCTCCACCCGGTTCTGTAGCGTTTCGAACGTCCTACTGAGGTCCGGCACGCTGCTGATCCCTACCACAGAATCCAGCAGTCGCCGGGCCTCTTCATATCTCCTGGCGTTGATGTGCCTCTCGGCCAGCGCCAGCTTCTCCTGCGTCTCCATCCTCAACTCCTGATCCCGCTCCTCGGCGAGGAGCTGCTTGATGTCGTCCCTCGCGGCGAGAACTTCCGCTTTGCGTTGCAGCACCGTGGCGTGCGCCTCGGCCTCCGTCGCCAGGCGTCCCATCTGTGCGGCCATGACCTCCGCCTCGGCCCGAGCCGCCGGGTCGAGGGCGGCTTCGGCGAGGTGGCTCGCCTGACGCACCGCGTCGCGCATCCGCGTCACGACATTCATGGCGCGCACCGCGTCGCAGCGGTACTGGCGATAGAGCGCGAGGTCTTCCTTCGCCCCGTCGCGGCGCAGCCGGTCGGCCTCGAGCAACGCCAGGAACGAGCCGAGTACGTCACGCGCCGTCGCGTCGAGCGTCTCGATCGCCTCCGGGTCGCTCGGGCCGTTCACCACCGGCACCAGCGCCATCGACTCCGGCACGCGGTCATCGACCGGGAAGCGGTCAATGACGTGCGCGAGGTCGCGCAGATCGGTCAGCACTATCTCCTGAGTCATCGTCTCCACTCCTAACGTTCAGCGGCGACGGCGATTGCGCCGCCGTCCATTGGCACCCATGAGTCATCCAGCGGGGGAACGTCCTCGTCGTCGAACGGCGGAGGCTCGGCAACCGGCGCGCGGAACGGGACGACCGACGCCGGCCGCGGCTGTTCCGCCGTCGCGGGCACGGCTCGCATCGGGCCGAGGGCATCGCCGACGACCTCGTAAAGCCGCTGCCGGAGCGTCGCGACGATTTCCCCGTCGCTCATCGACTCCTCCCCGACCAGGAAGGCCAGGTAGAGGACGTGACGCCGCACCCCATCGGGTCCGTCGAAGACCTGCAAGAGCGACGCCTCGGGGCGTTCGCCTCGCACGATGCGTTGCACGACGACGAGGAGGTGCTGAGGCGGAGCCACGCCGAGCGCCCGGAACTGCGTCCGGGTCGTCCGCGTAAGCATCCGCCGCAGGCGCCGCGCCCTGCCGTGTCTCGCATCGACGATCACCACCGGCTTCCACGGCCGCAGCCGCCGGGCGGTCGCCCGCCAGCCGGCCTTGAGCCACGCGGCGCACCAGCGCGCCGCGCTCCTCGTCCGTGCAGCCCACCGCGCCACGAGGCGCGGCCGCCGCTTCCTTGTTCGCCGGTCCATCCGAACCTTCCTTTCCGTCCCGTCGCTGCGGGACTGCTACGCACCGATCGCCTTCGAGGCGATCGCCAGTACGAACATGACTGCGCCCGCGAGGGTGGCGACCTGCGTCGCCCGCTGGCCTCGACGGCGGCCACGCCTGCGGCCGTCGTCGTGCTCCATGTGCTCGTCGTCGAACGATTCCATCGGTCCTCCTGCTGCGCGCACGACGAATCGCCCCGGATGGACTCCATCGGGGCGGTTCGCGAGTGCTCTGGTGGATTCAAGGCATCCGGGTTCCGGAACGCAGCACCAGGCGTCGCGGCCTCAGTCGGCAGGCGACTGAGCTCACCGCGGAGCGTGGAACGCGCCGGGCCGGAAGTTGCGCGGGGCTAACCAGGTGGCGTGGCGATCGCCGGCAACCTGTTCGGACTCCGCTCGTACTGGGTGGTGCGCTCGGGTGGTTACATCGCAACCTCCGTTCGCGCTCTAGCTGTCCTTGCTACTCCGTTCGATTCCTGTCTCTGCTTGGTCTGTGCGGCTCGTTCGACGTGTCTGATGGAGAGCGCAATGCTCGTTTCCCGAGGGTTGATCCGCCCTGCGCGTCACGATGAGCCAACCGTGCCGGTTGTCTTGCTCCTGGGAGCTGGCGATGCCGGCAAAACGCACTTCGTACGCGGCGAGGCTAGCAACCCTCAGTCCAGGGAGAATCCAGACACAATCCAGAACCGCCGCGCACGCACCTATTTCGGTCGTTTCAATCCAGAGCATCGAAATCGCGGAAAGGACGCCGGCGAGGGGCGGGGCGCCTCGAACCGCGTTGCGGCGCAGGGCCGCCGCGCCTGATCGCGAGGTTCACACAGGTTGTGTGGGGGTCTGGACTGAGTCTGGATTGAAGAACCCTCGGATATGTGGGTGTTTCAGTGATCGACTGCCGCGTGCAGCGCACAGCCGGTCTCGTCCGCGAGCGTGCGCGCTGCCTGCTCGCGTGCCGGCGTTGCTCCCCCACAACTCAGCCACTCGCGTCTCAGCCAGTCCGTCCTCGTCACTGGCATGCACTCGCGCACGGTGCCACGCACGTGTGTGGAGGTCAGGCGGATGAGGCCACTCGCGTACGGCCGCTTCCGTCCGCGCGGTGCTCCGTCAGCCTGCCGGGATGAGCGACGCGACCATCGCGCGCATCTCGGCCGATGGTTCGATCCCCAGCACCGTGCGCAGGCGGTCGCGGAACTCGAGGTAGCAGCGGGCCGCTCGCGCGCGGTTCCCCTCGGCGAGGTGGATCGCGAGCAGCGTGCAGGCGGCGCTTTCGCGGAGCGGCTCGGCCGCGATCGCGGCGTGGATCGCCTCGAGCGCCGCCGCATACTCGCCGCCCGCCGTCAGCCGTTCCGCGTGCGCTTCGAGTGCGTGCAGGAAGAGGTCCTGCAGCCGGTCGCGTTCCAGGATGGCCCAGTCGTCGTGACAGTCGGGTAGCAGCGTGAGCGTCAGCCGGTCGAGCGGCTCGCCAGCATCGGCGTCCGGCACGCTCCCGGTGATCAGCCGTTTCGCGAGCGTTTCCACTTCGTGGACATCCACCGTCACCGCGTCCGTGAGGCATACCTGGTCAGGGGCGATCGCGAGGAGCGCCGGTTGCGCCGCGTGCAGGCGGGACAGTGCCGTACGGAGGCTGCCAAGGGCGATGCGGGTGGAGAGGTGTGGCCACAGCCGCTCGGCGGCGAGCGCACGGGGCAGGGGTGCGCGATACACCGCAGCCAGGGCGAGGACGCGCCGGCTCGCGGCCGGCAACTCGATCGCACCGCCGTCATCGGTCGCTGTGAAGCCACCGAGCAGTTGCACCCGGAACAGGTGTGCCGGCGAACGTCCCAGCGGACGGTGAGACCGTCCGGTGGCGTTGCGGTTGCGTACCCCCGCCACGACCAGTCCTCTTCTGGCCGCTTCCGGAACCCATCGGGGTCACGTCGCGACCGTCAGACACTTACCGCGCGTGCCGCCTCGCACCGCCATTATCCATAACGCGCAAGCGCATGTGCGTAGCGGCGGCGTAGCAAATCGCGCTACACGCGATTTGTCAGACTTCGCGTTCACTCCGGGTTGCGGCCATCTCTTACGGGCGGTGTGCGTGACCGCATCCTGCCGCTCGCGCGCGTGTTTCGTTGCGCCCGTTGCTACGGCCCATCGGTTTCCTCCCTCCATGGCACCACGAACGCGATCGATCACCGGACGGCTGTTGCTTCGAGCCTGGATCGAGCCGGCGCATGAGCGGCCGTTGCGGGTGGTGATCTCCCGCCACGACGAGCAGGGCGAGGTCGTGGAGGAGCAGGCGTTTACCGACGTGAGGATGGCGTCCGCCTGCGTGCGGACGTGGCTCGTCGCCTTTGTCCGCCGCTGGGAGCGGGGCGAGCAGCCGGACGGCCACCGGGAGGAGTAGGAGAGCTATGGCGCTGGGTACATCACGCATCCGTACACGCTCATGGCCGCTGCCGCGCATCGACATCAGGCTGCTGGTAGGGCTGCTGCTCGTGGTAGTCGCGCTGGCCGGTGGCGTGGCGTTCGCCACCCAGCTCCGCGAGACGGAGCCGGTGGTCGTCGCCGCGCGCACGCTGCCCCCCGGTCACGTCATCACGCGAGATGACCTCGCCCTCAGCGAGGCACGCCTGGAAGGGCCGCTGGCGAGGCTCGCGGTCGGCGCGGCGGACCTCAGTGCGATCGTCGGACAGACGGCTGGACAGACGATCCACGCGGGGGCGCTGGTGGTCCGCCCTGACCTGGGTGCCGGCCCCGTGCTCGGGGCTGATGAAGTCGCGATCACCGTCGCGGTGGGCGCGGATGCGGTCTTCGCCGAGCTGCGGCGCGGCGACCAGGTGGCGGTGCTGGAGACCACGGAGCCGGGACGCCCGGGGAGTGCGACGAGGCTGCTGCTCAACCGCGCCACGGTCTACCACGTCGCACTCGACGCGACGCGGGTCAGCCTCGGCGGTGGCACCGCGGACGCGTCAGGACGCATCACCAACGTCACGCTCATCGTCCCGCGCGCGGAGGCGGAGCGCGTGACGCACGGCCTCGTCACGGGCCGCCTCACCCTCGTGCTCGTGCCCGCGGTGAACGCGGCGGCGGGCGTGACGGGGACGACGCGATGACCTCCGCGATGCGGGTGACGGACTCCCCGGTGCGGGTGCTGCTGGCGACGGCGGACCGGACGCTCGAGTCGCGGCTGGTGGACGGGCTGCCCGCGGAGGGCGTGCGCGTGGTCGCCCGCGCGCTCGACGGCCCCACCGTGCTCGACCAGGCGCTCGGTCCGGCTGCTCCCGTGGCGGGGAGGGAGGACACGCCGAGCGGGATCGACGTCGTCGTCCTGTCGGCGGCATTGCATGGCCTGGGCGAAGCGACGCTGCTGACGCTCCGCGACCGGGGCGTGCCGGTGCTGCTGCTCGCCGCGGGCGAAGGCGAAGCGCGACGGGTCGCGGGTCTCGCCCCGTCGGTGCTGGCGTCGGCGCCCGTCGCCGTGCTGGCGGAGGCGGTCCGGCGTACGCGCGACGGCACGCCGCCGAGCACGGCGTCCGAACGCCCGCCGGCCGCGCTTGCGCCGGCGTGGGACGAGCCACGCGCGGCGGTGGGTGGGGACGCTCAGGGCCGCGTCATCGCCGTGACGAGCGGGAAGGGCGCACCCGGCAAGAGCACGGTGGCGATCGCGGTGGCGGCGGCGCTGGGCGGCGCGGGCTACACCGTCGCGCTTGTGGACGCCGACCTCCGTGGCGGGAACGTCGCTCCCTACCTCGACCTCGACCCGCGCCGCGGGCTCGTGGGGCTCGCGGCAGCGGGTGGACCGCTCGGCGCGCGCCTCGATGGCGAGCTGCAGGCCGGGCCCGGTTGCGCCGTGCTGGCCGGTGTGGAGCGTCCGGAACTCGCCGGCGCTCTCTCGACCGAGCTCGTGGCCGGCGCGATCGGGCTGCTGCGCGGGCGGTACGAGCGGGTGGTCGTGGACCTCGCGTCCAGTGCGCCGCGCGACCTGTTGCTGGCGGCCGACCAGGTGTTGCTGGTGACGTGCGCCGACATGGTGGCGCTGTGGAACGCGCGTGTCGCGCTGCGGTCGTTCGGGGCCGAGCTGGCAGGGCGCTGCCAGGCGGTCGTGAACCGGCGGGAGGGACGCGAGCACTACGACGGCGAGGAGGTCGAAGAGGCGCTCCGCATCCCGGTGGCGGGCGTCGTGCGCGAGGACCGCGAGGCGGCCCGGCAGGCGATCGAGCGACAGGCGCCGTTCATCGCCACGGGCGGCAAGGCGGCCGCTGACCTGCGGGCGCTCGCGGCGACCGTGGACGCCCTCCTGACCGGCGACGCGATCACCCCGCCCGCGACCGGGCGCTGGGCGCTGGCGGCGGGGGGCTAACGATGGCAAGCGCGGAACTGGCCGTGCCGGACGGGCGGGAGCGGAGCATCCGTGCCGAGGTGCAGGAGGAGCTGCGCCGTGTGCTCGACGGCGACGACCTCGCGGAGCGCGGGCCGGAGGAGGTCGAGCGCGCCCGCCAGGTGATCGCGGCCCGCATCGCCGCCGCGCAGCGCCAGGCCACCACGCTGGGCCAGCCGCCGATCGCCGACCCCCGCGGCCTCGAGCGGCGCCTGCTGGACGACCTGCTGGGCTTCGGGGTGCTGCAGCCGCTGCTCGACGACCGGGCGATCGAGGAGATCATCGTCAACGGCCCACGGCGGGTCTTCGCGATCGTCGAGGGACACAAGCGGCTCACCGACGTGACGTTCGCGGACGACGACGAGCTGGTCCGCCTCCTCCGCCGCGCGATCGGGCCGCTCGGGGGCCGGCTCGACGAGACGAGTCCGATGGTGGACGCGCGCCTGCCCGACGGCTCACGGCTCAACGCCGTGATCCCGCCGCTCGCGACCGCCCCCCACGTCACGATCCGCAAGTTCCTGCTGCGCGCGCGGACGCTCGACGACCTGGTGGAACTGGGGACGCTGACGCTGGACGCCGCCGCCTTCCTGGGCGCCTGCGTGCGGGCCGGCCTGAACATCCTCATCTCGGGCGGCACGGGCACCGGCAAGACCACGGCCCTGAACGCGCTCGGCGCGGCGATCGCGGGCATCGACGAGCGCGTGATCACGATCGAGGAGACCGCCGAGCTCCAGCTCGACGCGGTGCTCCCCGACTGCGTGGCGCTGTCGGCCCGCGCAGCGAACGTCGAGGGGGCGGGGGGCGTGTCGATCCGGGCCCTCGCCCGCAACGCGCTGCGGATGCGGCCGACCCGGATCATCGTCGGCGAGGTGCGGGGCGAGGAAGCCCTCGACATGCTCGCCGCCATGAACTCTGGCCACGACGGCTCGATGTGTACCGTCCATGCCTCGGGGCCGCGCGAGGCGCTCTCGAAGCTCCGCACCTACGCACTGATGGCCGACGAAGCACTGCCGGCGCAGGCGATCACCGAGATGATCGCCGAGGCGATCCAGGTGGTCGTGCAACTCCGCCTCGACGCCGGTACGCACCGGCGCGCCGTCTCCCACATCTACGAAGTCACGGGCATCGAAGGCGACGCGATCGCGGGGAGCGACCTGTTCACGCTCCAGGACGGGCGGCTGGTCTGGACCGGCGTGCGCTCGCGCCGCGAGGCGCGGCTGGCGGCCGCTGGATACGCCGGTCCGGGGCAGGGTGGCCCAGCGCACGGGGATCCGGGGCGAGGAGGCGCCGGATGAGGCGCGCACACCGTGAGATTTGCACAGGCTTTCGGATCTCTGGATTGAGTCTGGATTGCGCGGGTCCGCTCTGGATTGGCGCTGGACTGGTTCTGGATTGGGGTGTTGCACGATGACGACCGGAAGGAGCGCTCGATGCACATCGTCCTGAGCCTGGTCCTCGGCACGGGCCTGCTGCTGGTCTTCCTGTCGCTCACGGCGAAGCGGACAGCCACCGTCGTGGCGCCCGTTGAGCCGGACCCATCCGTGGCTACGCGGACCACGACGGTCACGCGCGGCGACGTGGCGACGCGGCTCGCGGCGGCCGTACTGGCGATGGTCGCGGTCCAGGCCTTCCTCGGGTGGCCGGCCCTGAGCGTGGCGGCGGGGATCGTCGGTGCGCTACTGCCCTCCTGGTATCGAGGCCAGCGTGAAGCGCGCCGGCGCGAGGCGGTCGAGGACGCGGTGGCCGAGGTCGTGGACGCGCTCCGCGACGCGAGCCGCACGGGCGTGGGCATCGAGGACGCCCTGCGCTCACTCGCCCGCTCGGGGCCGGTCGCGCTGCGTCCGGCGCTGCGGGCGCTGGAGCGCGACCTCCGGCTCATGGAGTTCGACGCCGCCCTCGCGCGGGCGCGCGAGGCGGTCGCCCATCCGGCGTTCGACATGCTCGCCGTCGCGCTCGTGATGTCGTTCCGGGTCGGCGGACGCAACCTGAGCGGGGTGCTCGACGGGCTCGGCCGTTCGGTGCGCGGCACGGCCCGGGCGCGGCGCGAGGTGCGCGCACAGCAGGCCGAGCAGGTGATGTCGGCGCGGGTGATCGCGGCGCTGCCGGTGCTGCTGATCGTCGTGCTCCGCGCCGTGAACCCCGGCTACCTCGACGTGTTCTCGACGCCGACCGGCCAGGTCGTGCTCGCCGTCTGTCTCGTGCTCCCCGCCGTCGGCTACACCCTCATGCGGCGCACGATCACGCTCCCCGGCCGGGAACGGGTGCTGCGATGACGCCGGTGCTGCTGCTCAGCGGCCTGCTCGGGGCCGGCCTCTTCCTGATCGCGGTGGGCCAGCCGCTCGGGCGCCGCCGCCCGAGCCTCACCGCGCGCCTGCACCGGATGTCGGCGCAGGGCCGCATGGACCTGGAGGCGGGCGAGCCCCGCGCGCCCGTGTTCGACTCGCCGCTGCTCGAGCACTCGCTGCGGCCGCTGCTCGACGACGCCGGCGATGCGATCGGCGCGCTCTTGCGGCGGCTCGGGATCGAGACGGGCGATCTCGACCGGCGGCTGCGCCTGGTGATGCCCGGCGTCACGCCGGCGCAGTTCCGGGGACAGCAGTTCGCCAGCGGCCTCGTCGGGGGCGCGGTCTTCCCGCTGATCGGCCTGCTCGGCGGCGGCGCGTGGCCGGTCTGGCTGTGGCTTGCGACGTTCGCGGCCGGGTTCGCGGCGCCGAGCTGGCAACTGCGCGCGCGACTGCGCCAGCGGCGCCTGACCGTCATGACCGAGACGCCCGCGGCGCTGGACCTGCTCGTGCTCGGGGCGAGCGCGGGGCTGTCGCCGGAGCAGGCGCTCGCGGAGACGGCGAAGCAGCTGAGCGGCGTGCTGGGTGCGGCGCTGCGCGGGGTCGTCCGGGAAGCCGGCATCGGCGGCGACGACTACGCCGAGGGCCTGCGCCTGCTCGCGGATCGCGAGGAGATCGCGGAACTGCGCTCGCTCGCCGACACCTGGCGGCTCGCGCAGCGGCAGGGGACGCCGCTCGCCCCGGCGATGCTGGCGCTGTCCGAGACCGCGCGTGACCGCGAACGCACTCAACTGCTCGAGGAGGGCGGCAAGGCGGCGGTGCGGATGCTGTTCCCGATCGCACTCTGCATCTTCCCCGTGTTCCTGATTGTGCTGCTGTACCCGGCCGGCGTGCAGCTGCTCGGGCTCGGGCGGTGACGCGCCAGGCGCGGCCGGATGAGTGCCCGGACGAGTGCCGGACGAATGTCGGATCGACAAGGAGGACGACATGCTGAAGCAAGTGAGACGGGCCACGCAGGCGCTCCATGAGGAGGAGGACGGCGCGGCGATGACCGAGTACGCGATCGTCGTCGCGGGCATCGCCGTCGTGGCGATCGTCGCCGTGCAACTGCTCGGCCAGGCGATCGTCGGTGTCTTCGCGGACATCGTGGCCGCGCTGACGGCGATCTAGCCCGATGCGCCGCCTGCACGCCGACGAGTCGGGGGCCGGGACGGTCGAACTGGCGCTGACGCTGCCGCTGCTCCTGATCGTCCTGATCGGGGCGGTGCAGATCGCGCTGGTCTACCACGCCCGCACCGTGGCCGAGACGGCCGCGGTCGAGGGCGCACGGCTCGCGGCGTCGGAGGGCTACACGCTCGCGGACGGCGCTGCGCGGACGCGCGCGCTGCTGGAGGCCGGCCTCGGTGCGACCGGGGCGGCGTTCGCGGTGAGCGCGGAGGCGCAGGGCGAGGTGGTGATCGCGCGGGCCAGCGGGACGTACCCGCTGATCATCCCGTGGGTGACCTCGCTCGCACTGCCGGTCGAGGTGTCGGCGGAGGTGTGGAGGGAGGCGTTCCGTGACGGTCCGTAGGCTACCGGTGCCGTTCCGCGCGCTCGCCGCCGACCGGTCGGGCAGCGCACTGGTCGAGTCGGCGCTGGTGATCCCGGTACTGCTCCTGTTGGTCGCCGGCGTGGTGATGGTGGGGCGGATCGCGCAGGCGCAGGTCGCCGTGCAGTCCGTGGCGCGCGAGGCCGGGCGCACCGCCGCGCTCGCCCCTTCCGCCGCGCAGGGCCTCGCGGACGCCCAGGCGCGGTCGCTGACCGTCGCCGCCGGGCACGGCCTCGCGCTCGACCGGCTGGATGTGGCGATCGACACGGGCACGTTCGCGCGCGGCGGGACCGTGCGCGCGTCGGCGTCCTACGCCGTGGAACTCGGCGACCTACCGCTGCTCGGGGCGGTCTCCGTCACGGTGTCTAGCACCCACCAGCAGCGCATCGACATCTACCGCAGCCGGACGGCGGTGGCCCCGTGATCGCGCGCGTGCGGGGTCTCGCGGCGGACGAGGGCGGCCAGGTGCTCGCGTTGACGGCGATCTTCCTGCTCGCGCTCGTCGCAGTCGCGGGACTGGTCGCCGACGGCGGGCTGGTGATGGTGCAGCGCCGCGACCTCCAGAACGTGGCCGACGCCGCTGCCGCTGCGGGCGCGATGCAGCTGGACGAGGCGACCTACCGCGCGTCGGGCGGGGCGGTGGTCCGCCTGAACGCGCCGGCCGCCAGTAATGCGGCGATCGCATACCTGATCGGCGAAACTGGAACGGACCATGCGGTGTACGCAGACGGAGCACAGGTGCGCGTGGAGGTCTCCCGTCAGGCGACGACGGGCTTCCTCCAGGTCCTCGGCGTGACGCACGTCGAGATCAGCGCCCATGCCGTCGCGGCGCCGCGCACCGGAACAGGAGGTCCGTAGCCATGCGCCAGATGCGAGCAGGGATGATGTCGAGCGGGATCGCGTGTGCGGCCGTGCTGCTGTTGGCCTGCGGCGGCGGCTCGTCCACGCCCACGCCGGCAGCGACGGCCGATCCGACAACGGCCACGGTCACGGCGACCGTGCCGACTGCCACGGCCACGCCCTCGCGCGACGCGCTGGTGGCGGAAGTGAGCGCGGCGTACCTCGCCTACTGGGACGCCTACGCGGACGCGGTGCTCCACCTCGACATCACCCGGGTCGAACGGTTCGCGGCAGGCGCCGAACTCGAAAGCATCCGCAAGGAGATCGAGGCGCTGCGAGCCGACGGCGTTGCGCTTCGTGTTGTGGTCGAGCATGACTTCGCAGTGATCGATGTCACGGGAACAGTCGGTCTGGTCGAGGACCAGATCGTGGACAACACGTTCTATGTCGATGCGAAGACCCTTGAACCACCGACGGCCGCCGGGAGCGGTGACACTTATCGGGATCTAATACGGCTCGAACGGATCGATGGACGCTGGGTCGTCACGAGCGGCGCCAGGAATCCGCGGTGAGCACATGATCAAGCGAAGTGTCGCCGCGGCGGTCGCGTTACTCTTCCTTCTCCTCTCAGTTACACGGGCGTACGCGGAGCCGCCGGTTCCCGGTCAGTCTGGGAGCGCGCGCGGGAACCGCCCGAATGTCGTGGAGACGAACGTCGTCGCGACGACCGGTGGCGTCACGATCTTCATCGGTGTCACGTCCACCATCCCCGGCACTTCAGGCACCCCCGGATCCACCGAGATCGTCAATGTTCCGGCAGCGCCGGTCTGCACCGCGGCCGTCCCGAACATTGGCCACAACAGCAGTTTCGCGCCCCAACTGTCGGAGCATCCGGGCGCGCTCCCCTGGGTCGTGACCTGCGACAACGGCCTGTTCACGATCGCGTGGATACCCGTGGGCGCGCCGGACGTCACGGAGATCGTCGTGCAGACGCTCCCGGGGCCGCCGACGGATCCGCGTTCGATGGCGCAGTCGCTCTTCGGGATGGTGCCGCTGCCGCCGGTCGCCGTGGGCACGAACCCCGGTACGGGCCTGGTGGCACTGCCGTCCTGGTTCTGGGTGGAGGGATACGGCGGCGAGACGCTCTACGGCTCCGAGACGCTGGGCGACACGACGGTCGAGGTGGAGATCACGCCGCAGCGGTACGACTGGTCGTTCGGCGACGGCACGGTGCTCTCCACCGAATCGCTCGGACAGCCCTATCCGGCGGAGAGCGACATCCAGCACCGCTACGAACGGTCGTTGACGGCGTTCGTCCGGCTGGAGATCACCTTCGGCGGCCAGTACCGCGTGACCACGATCGAGGATGACGGTGAGGGTGGCGTCGAGGTGATCGTCGGGGCGTGGGAGCCGCTCGCCCCGATGGTGCGGTCGTGGACGACGCCGTACCCGGTGCGGCAACTGCAGTCGGTCCTGACGGCGGGTCGGTAACGGCAAGGGAGGCCAGCATGACCAGGGCACTACCCCGTACACGGCGAAGCGATCGCCGGCACCGGCCGGCAGAGCGCTGGGAATCCGGGCCGTGGCCGCTCGCCATCACGCTCGCGGGCGCCGTGGCTGCTGCCGTGGCCCTGTGGCGGATCGCGGGCCCTCCATCCGCCGCCTGGCGCCTGCCTGACATAACGACAGTGCGCACCGCGCTGACGGCGACCGAGGTGTCGGACGGCGACCTCATCGCGGTGGCGACGGCGATCGCCTGGCTCCTCCTCGGCTACCTCGCCATCACGATCGGGTTGCGCGCGCTCGCCGTGACCGCAGACCGAGTAACGCGCGGCGCACGATGGGCGCGAACCGCGCTCCGCGTCACGAACCTGATCACCGTCCCTGCCGTGCGGCGCATCGTGGACGGCGGCGTCGCCGGGACGTTGCTGCTCGCGACCTGGCTGCCGGTGCCACGGACGGCGGTCGCGAGCGCCCCGGTCGCGGTCGTGGCGCTGCACGCGCCGCCTGCCGCCGAAGCACAGGTCACCGCACCTGACGACCGCGCAGTGACCGTCCGGGCGCCGTTCGTGGTCTACACGGTGGTGCCGGGGGAGGACCTGTGGGGAATCGCGCGCCGGCTCTACGGGGACGGCTCCCGCTACGTGGACCTGTTCGCCGCGAACCAGGGGCGTGTGATGGCGGACGGCGAGCGGCTTACCGACCCGCGCGTGATCCACCCCGGCTGGACGCTGAACGCGCCGCTGCCGGCGCAGAGCATCAGCCTGGACGCAGGGACCGTCACGTATCGCGTCGTGCGCGGCGACCACCTGTGGGGGATCGCGGAGCGGTTCCTCGGGGACGGGTTCCGCTGGGATGAGATCTGGCAGGCCAACCGCGATCGCGACATGGGCGGTGGCTGGCGGTTCACCGACCCGCAGCTCATCCATCCGGGCTGGGTGCTCGTGCTGCCGGTCGAAGCGACGGAGGAATTCACCGCGGACATAACACCGCCCGGGGCTGCGCCAGATCCGGGGAACCACGCCGCGACCGGGAGCGACGGAGCCGGCCAGTCGGTCGAGGCGGAAGCCGACGCTGGACCGGACGGCGAGGCCGCGTGGGACTGGCCCTCGGTGCCGCGTCCGTTCGTCATCAGCGCCGCCGGGTTCGCCGTGCTCGGCGCGGCCGCGCTCTTCGTGCATCGCCTGCAGCGGACGGGCGCGCTCGGTCTGCCGTCCCTGCTGCAGCGCGGCGCACGCCGTACCGGTGACGCGGGCCGGGTCGTACTCGTGGCGCGCGCCGTGGCGGAGGCGCTCGAGGCGGCCGGGTTCGCGCGTGCGCGGCTGATGCTCGCGCATGAGGCGGCACGGGAGCTCTCGTTCACGATCGACTGCGCCGACATCGGCGCCGAGGCGCTTGCGGCGAGCCGCGACCGGCTCGCCGACCTCCTGGAGTGCGCGGTCGAGGCGGCCGTCACCGGGACACGCCAGGTGGAACTGACGCTCATCGGCGCCGGTGCGTCGACGGTGCAGCAGGGGGCGGCCGCGGCGGCGGGGCGCGCACTGATGCTGCCGGTGGGTACCGACGTCGCCGGCCGGATCGTGTACGTGAACCTCGTCGGGGCCGGCAGCCTGGCGATCGCCGGATCAGAGATCGAGCGCCGGCAGTTGCTGCACGCCTGGCTGGAGACGCTGGCCACGACCGCAGGGGCCGACGAACTGGCGCTGCGCGCGGACGCCTCCGTCGCTGCGGTGCTGGGGGACGACCTCGACCTGCCGCACTTCGGTGGGGCGGAGAGCCCCGACGGTGAAGCGCTGTTCGAGGAGATCGAGGACGCGGTCCAGTCCCGCGAGGGGCAGCTGGCGCCCCGGCCGCTCATCGCCGTGTTCGACGCGGGCGCAGCCGGGGGTGCGTGCGAGTCACTGCTCCCGTACGGCCCGCGCGCAGGCATCTACTTCGTCGGGCTGACGGATGGCGAGCCGAGCACGCTCTTCGGTGCGACGGTGCGACTCGGCATGGACAGCGGCGTAGAGGTGGCTGACGGCGAGGTCGCGGTTGGAGCGAGTGGCGTCCTGCTGTCGCTCGGGGCCGGCGAACGGATCGCGCTCGAGCCCGTCGTGGTCCGCCGCGATGAGTCACCGCGATGGCGTGAGCCGGGCGCGTCTGCCGGAGCGGCGGAGATCCCACCCTCGCCGCGCGATCCCGAACCGGCGGATGCGCCACCGCCATCGTCGGGCGCAGAGATCAGCGGCTTCGACTGGAGGCGGGCGATCTTCGAGGCCGACGAGATCCTCGATCGAAGCGTTCTCGATGATGCGGCGCCCGGCTCCGGCGCAGCGGTTGCCGACCAGGATGAGCGAGAGCGCGAAACGACCGCCACAGCGGTAGCGACCGTGGAGCGTCCCGTCCTTGAAGCGACCGTGGCAGTTGCCGAGCCGCTGACTAAGCCGGATGCAGCGGAGCCGCGTTCGCAGCTCGAGCTGAGCCACGAACCGGACGGCGAGCTGACCGACTGCAATCGGCCGGAGGCAGTGACGTCTCCCCAGCCGCGTGAGTCGCTCGCCGGATCGGTGCGGCAACAAGCCCTGTTCCTACCGGAGGCGACGGGTAGCGGCCCTTCTGATGAAGACGAAGCGCTAATCTACGTGCGTTGTCTCGGGGAGCTGCGGATCACCGTGCGTGGTGTCACCGCTCAGGGCTGGCCGTACGACAAGCCCCGCGAACTGCTCGCGCTGCTCGTCGCCCACGGGGGAGCGCCGGTCCCGCGCAAGGCGATCGCCGACGCGCTCTGGCCGGACATGCTGTGGGACGCGAGCCT
>JBFWQJ010000022.1:0-19635 GCA_050249515.1 Dehalococcoidia bacterium
CCTTGTCCTCGGCGCGTCGAAGCCGGACGTGTACGGCTCGTTGTCGGAGAAGGCGCGGACGGAGGTGATGGTGCTCGGCGCGGAGGCGGCGATCTTCGGCGAGGACCACGCGAAGTCCGGGGGGCGGCTGTTGCAGGTCTGGGGCGTCTCGGAGGAGATCGCCGCCGCGGTCAGCCGCCACCACGAGCCGGCCTCCGGCGAGCTGGAGGAGGCGCTGGCGCTCGCGCGGCGCGTGGTGCGCCAGCTGGGCTACGACGACGGCCTCGGCTCGCACCTCGACGCCCCGGCTGCGGCGGAGCCGGGCGCACCGGCCGAGGGTGCCGAGGCGCCCGCAGCGGCGGTGCGCGACGCGCCCGCCGGCGGCGAGTCACCGCGTCCCGAGCCGGTGGAGGTGGACGCGCGGCCGTTCCTCGCGCCGCCGGCGGCGAAGGCGCTGCGCGAGAAGGTTTCGTGGTACCAGGGCGCGATGCACGGGCACGCGCGGGGCCACGCGCCGCGCGGGAGCCTCGACCGGTCGGCGTGAGCCGGGGCGGTGCGGGGGACGCTAGGCGCGGGGCGCGCCGCGCTCCTTCAGCCGCCACGCGATCGGCAGCAGCGCCGCGGCGAGGGCGATCTTGATCGCGTCGCCCAGCAGGAACGGCGCGACGCCGAGCGCCCACACGCGGTCCCAGCCGATCGCCGCGCCGTTCGGCAGGCGCACCTCTGCGAGGTGAGTGACGCCGCAGGCGTAGATGATCGCGTTGCCGGCGATCATCGCGGCCACCACGAGGTAGGGCTTGCGGTCCCAGCCGTGCTCCGCGAGTTCGCCCACGATCCACGCGGCGGCGAGGAAGCCGACGAGGTAGCCGCCGGTCGCGCCGTAGAGCGCCGCGGTCCCCGCGCCGCCGTTCTGGAAGATCGGCGCCCCGGCGAAGCCCACCAGCAGGTAGGAGCCCACCGTCACCGCGCCGAGCCGGCTGCCGTACGCCGCCGCCAGCAGCAGCACGCCGAAGGTCTGGCCCGTCACCGGCACCGGCGTCCCCGGCAGGGGGATGCGCACCTGCGCCGTCGCCGCGAGGAAGGCGATGCCGCCGACCACCAGCAGCGTGGCCCACGAGGCGCGCGCCAGCGGCCTGGTGTCCGGGATCGAGATCAGGGTGCGCCCGAGGGCGGGAGTCATGGACACGGGGCGGGGGTCCCTTCCAGTGCGCCCGCGCCTAGCCGGCGCGGATCGGGCCGTGGCCCGTGTGCTCCGAGACGGTCGGCTCCAGTGGCCGGTTCTCCGCCGTGACCCGCACGATGCGCGGGTGATGGTCGGCGACATGCTCCGACCGGATCCATTCGAACGCGAGGATAATCACGAGGTCGCCCGGGTGCACCAGGTGCGCCGCGGCGCCGTTGATGCACACCTCGCCCGAGCCGGGGATGCCGCGGATCGCGTACGTCTCCAGCCGCGCGCCGTTGGTCACGTCCAGGACGTGCACCTGCTCCCACTCCTCGATGCCCGACAGCTCCATGAGCTCGGGGTCGAGGGTGATCGAGCCCTCGTAGTTCAGGTCGGCGGCGGTGACGAGCGCGCGGTGGATCTTGCCGCGCAGCACGGAGCGCAGCACGGAACGGTCGTCGGACGGTGCGTCCACGGGACTCCTCGTCTCATCGCGCTCGTCCCGGCCAGCGCGGTCCGGGCGGCGCATGAGGGCACTGGGGTTGCGCACGCCATGATGCCAGCAGCCCCGTAACGCGTCCAGAACCGCCCGGGCGGCCGCACCGTGGAGGGCGACAGCGCGGGGGGGAGCGGCTATTCTCCCGCGGAACTCGCGCGCATCCTCAGGAGCACACCCATGCCTCGACTCGCCCCCCTCACCGCCGCCGACTTCACGCCGGAGCAGCAGCGCGTCGCCGACGCGATCATCAAGAGCCGCGGACAGATCTCGCTCGGCGGCGGGCCGTTCCTGCCGTGGATGCGCAGCCCGGAGCTGGCCGACCGCGCGCAGCACCTGGGCGACTTCTGCCGCTACCACAGCAGCCTGGAGCCCACGCTCAGCGAGTTCGCGATCATCCTCACCGCCAAGTTCTGGAAGTCGCAGTACGAGTTCTTCGCCCACGCCCGCATGGCGCGCGAGGCCGGCGTCGCCGACGCGATCGTGGAGGCCGTCCGCCTGGGCACCGAGCCGCCGGCGATGGACGAGCGCCAGCAGGCGATCTACCAGTTCGTGAACGAGTACCTGGAGACGCACCGCGTTTCGGACGCCACCTACGAGCGCGCGAAGGCGGCGCTCACGGAGCGCGGCGTCGTCGACCTCGTCGGCATCGTCGGCTACTACTGCCTCGTCAGCATGACGCTGAACGTGTTCGAGGTGGCGCTGCCGGCCGGCGAGGCCGACCCGCTGCCGTAGGGCGCACGCGCCGCAGCACGCACGGGGGGCGGCCGGGAGGCCGCCCCTTCGTCGTCCCCGGGCGCTGAACGCGCTACGCAACCGCGGCGAGGTATCCGTGTGACATCGGCCGCGTCGCGTCGCTCGCATGAATCGCCTAATAGGAGGGCGGTCTAGGATGCGCGCATGGCTCGTCGCTGGTTCCCGAACGTGTACGAGGGCTGGATCGTCGTCGGATCGGCGGCGCTGGTCGTCCTGCTGATCGGCGCGACGTTCTACTACGGCTTCGGCGTCTTCTTCAACGACATCATTCAGGAGTTCGGCTGGAGCGTGGCGGCCACCTCGCTCGCGTTCTCGCTGCGCTCCGAGATCGGCGGGCTCGCGGCGCCGTTCGTCGGCGTGGGCATCGACCGGTACGGCGCACGGCGGGTGATCATCCTCGGCGTGATCGTGGCCGCGACCGGGGTGCTGCTGCTGTCGCTGATCCAGAACATGTGGCAGTTCTACGCCGCGATGGTGGTGATCGCGATCGGGTCGTCCGGTGCGGGCGGGCAGGCGGGCCTCGCCGCGATCGCCACCTGGTTCGAGCGGCGGCGCGCGCTGGCGATGTCGCTCTCCACGCTTGGCGGCGGCGTCGCCGGCATCCTCGTCGTCGTCATCGCGCGGCTGGTCGAGGAGTTCGGGTGGCGGATCGCGCTGCGCATCCTGGTCGTGGGCATGGTGGTGATCGGCGTCGCGTTCGGGTCATTCATCCGCACGCGCCCGCGCGACCATGACCAGCCGATGGACGGCCGCGAGTACCACGATGCCTCCGGCGCGCAACTGCCGCGCGCCGTGATGTGGGGCATCCCGCCGCGGCTGGTCGTCCGGACGCCGGCGTTCTGGTTCTCCGGCCTCGCGATGATCGCGCTGTCGTTCTCGACCACGGCGGTGCTGGTGCACCAGGTCCCCTACATGGAGACCCACCTTGGCCTGTCGAAGTCGGTCGCGGGGTCCACGGTCGCGCTCTACACGCTCTTCTCGATCGTCGGGCGGCTCGGGCTCGGGATGCTGGGCGACCGCGTGTCGAAGCGCGTGCTCATCGCGTTCTGCGCGCTGCTCATCGGCAGCGGGACGATCGCGATGGCGCTGGCGACGGAGTTCTGGCAGGTCGTGCTGGCGATCATGCTGATCTCGCCCGGCTTCGGCGGCACGATCCCCACCCGCCCCGCGATGATGGCCGACTACTTCGGCACGCGGCACTTCGGCACGGTGAACGGGATCGCGGCGCTCATGAACACCACGGGCGGCGCGCTGGGGCCGTGGGCCGTCGGCTACATCGTGGACGTGACGGGGCAGTACACCACGGGGTGGTACCTGGCCGCCGGCGTCGGGCTGCTCGCCGCGCCGCTGGTGCTGCTCGCCGCGCCCCCGCGCACCCTCGCCGACCGCTACCGCGCCGAGGCGGTCGCCGCGCACGAGGCGTCCGGCGGCCGCGAGCCGAGCGCGGGGCGCCCGCCCGGGATGCACTGAGCGCGGACCGGCTTCGCGGGCCTGCCTAGCGCGCGGCCGCCTTCGCGTGCGCCTTGCCCACCGCCTGCAGCGCGCGGTTGATGCTGCCCTCGCGGTCGTCGGCCGCCATCAGCGGGTGCGCCAGCACCTCGCCGCAGCCGGCGTCCAGGTAGGTGAGCAGCCGCTCCACCACCTCGTCCTCCGTGCCGGAGACGACCAGGTCGTCCAGCAGCTCGTCGGAGTAGCCCTCGTTCGCCTGCGGGAAGCCCGCCTCCCGGAACATGGCGAGGTAGAACGGGATGCTCTGGTAGCCGGCGAGCTGGCGGCGCGCGATCGCGCGCACCTCCTCGCGGTCGGTGCTCACGGCCACCGGGACGTGCGCGATCAGCGGCGGCGCGGCACGCCCGGCGCGCTCCGCACCGCGGGCGATGGCGGGCAGCGCCTCCGAGACCAGGTACGCCTTCGGGCACATCCACGAGATCGCGCCGTCACCCAGCTCGCCGCACAGCTCGAAGGAGCGCGGGCGCAGCGCGGAGGCCATCACCTCGAAGTTGCCGGGGGCGCGCCACTCCGCGCGGGCGGTGACGTGCCGCCCCTCGAAGTCCACGCGCCCGTTGTCCGACAGCGCGCGGATGACGGTCAGGTACTCCCGCAACTGCGTCAGCGGCGCCTCCCAGCGCACGCCGAAGTTCCGCACCATGGTCGGCTCGTGCGAGGGCCCGATGCCGAGGCGCACGCGCCCCGGAGCGAGCTGCGCCAGGGTGAGCGCCTGCTGCGCGATGATCATCGGATGGCGCGGCCACGTGGGGATGATCGCCGTGCCGACGCGGATCGTGCTGGTGGCGGTGACCGCCGCCGCGAACGCCGTCAGCGGGTCCGCGTTCGCTGCCCCGCCGATGGTGGTCCACGCCACCGGGACGCCCCACTGCTCCGCGCGCTGGATCTGCGCCACGAACTCGCGCGCATCCAGTGCCTGGATCGCGGCGCCAATCGTTCCAGTCATCGGGCGGCTCCCTCGAGGTCTGCGAGCGGTGTGTCAGCGCCATTAGCGGCTCCCGGCGGGCCGCGGTCAAGCGGCGCTCACGGGCGCCTCGGCGCGCTGGAGGGCGGGAGGGGGCTGCTGTCCGTTCGCCGAAACTCTACCCTCGGTTCTCTGGCGCCTCTTGCCGAATCCTTCACAATTGCTTCGACCGAGGACGCACCAGGATCCGTATGAGTTTCGACCTGACCGACTCGCCCCTCGCCGCCTTCCTCCCCGTGCTGAACGGATCGCTCGATCCGATCGGCATCGTGGACGAGGCGGGGTACTACCTCTGGATCAACGACGCGGGCGAGCGCTTCTTCGGCTACGACCGCGCCCAGGTGGTCGGCACGCACTTCCGCAAGCTGCTCGTGGAGACGGAGGAGCCGGGCGATGCCATGCGCCGCGCGGTCCTTGGCAACGCGGCGGCGGTGGTCCGGCGCGTGCGGCGGCGCGATGGGACCGTGGTGGTCGTCCGCACGGAGCTGATCCCGCTGCCGGGCGAGCTGGTGCTGATCCACGGCACGGACCTCACCGCGCTCTACGACACCTTCGACCGCGTCGCGGAGAGCGAGGGCGTGCTGGCGCGCGCGCAGGAGATCGGCCACACGGGCTCCTGGGTGCTGCGCCTCCCGGAGCGCACCGTGCGCTGGTTCGGCCCGACCGGCGACCAGATGGGGATGCCCACGACCGGCATCTTCTCCGGCGGCGACGTGGCCGAGGCGCTGGTCCACCCCGACGACCTCGCCATCCCGCGCGACCTCGTCCACCGCGCGATCGAGGACGGCGCGGCGGACGGCGTGTTCCGCACCAACCCCGGCGACGGCAAGACGCACTGGCTGCGCATGTACGCGCAGGCCGTGCACGAGAACGGCGCCATCACCCGCGTCGAGGGCGTGGTGCACGACATCACCGACTACCGCGAGCAGGAGGAGCGCTACCGCGAGCTCCTGGAGGCGGTGCGCGTCCCCATGCTGATCTGGACGCGCGGCGATGACTCCGGCCCCGCCCGCATGCGCTACGTGAACGGCCCGCTGTGCGATCTCGTCGGCTCCACCCCGGAGCAGATGATCGGTCAGCAGCCCGGCGGGTGGCTGGTGGAGGAAGAGCGGGCGGCGGTCGCCGAGTACGTGACCGCGGTCGCCCGAGGTGAACAGGCCTCGCCCAAGCAGATGCGCGTGCGGCGCGCGGACGGCACGCTGGTCACCTGCCTCCTGGTCGCCGCGCCCGTGACGTACGAGGGGGCGACCGCCCTCTGCGCGCAGATCATCGACATCTCCGAGGAGGTGCGGCTGCGCGAGGTCGCCGCGCGCTCCCGCGAGACGGACGTCGCGCTCGCGGTGGCCGGCGGCGTGGCGCACGACTTCAACAACCTCCTCACCGGCGTCCTCGGCTACCTCGACTTCGCCGCCGCCGAGCTGGACGAGGACTCCCCCGAGGGGCGCTACGTGGCCGCCGCACGGCTCGCGGCACGCCGCGCCGCGAACCTCGCGCAAGCGCTCCTTGGATACTCCCGCTCGAGCGCCCATGAGCACGATGGCGAGCTGCCTCCGGTCATCGACCCGACCCGCGTCGTGGACGTCACGGACGTCATGCGCGAGGCGTACGCCGTCACGCGCGCCGCCATCGACCGCCGCGTCGGCATGACCACGCACGAGGGCGAGGCCGAGGCCCACGCGGCGATCCCGGCGGACAGCCTGCTGCGCGTGCTGGTGAACCTCGTCGTCAACTCGCGGGACGCGGTGCTGGAGCGGCAGGCGGCGGAGGACGGCGACTACCGCCCGCAGATCGACCTGGGGGTGGAGGCGGACCCCGCTGCCGGCACCGTGTCCGTGACCGTCACGGACAACGGCGCGGGCATCCCGGAGGCCGTCGCGGGCCGCGTCTTCGAGCCCTACTTCACGACGAAGAGCGCCAACGGCGGCTCCGGCATCGGCCTGCGAGGTGCGCGCGACCTGGCGCGCGCGGCCGGCGGTGAGCTGGACTTCACCAGCGAGGTGGGCGTGGGCACGACCTTCCGCCTCGTCCTCCCGCTGGTCGCGGCGCCGCCGAGCATCGACTTCTAGCTCCGGGGACTGCGATCGCACGATTGTGCTATCGCGCGACTTGCGCCGCCTCGGTCAGGCTGTACTCTGCCTACGCTCCAACTCAACCGCTGGGAGGGTGGTGAATTTGAACCAGTACACGACCGACATGATCGAGGGCCTCACGGCCGAAACCGTGATGCACCCCGGGCACAACGGGGACCAGATCCGCTCCTTTATCGCGCGGCCCACGGCCCCGGGGCCGCACCCGGGCGTCCTCCTCATCCACCACCTCCCGGCCTGGGACACGTGGTACAAGGAGGCGACCCTCCGCTTCGCCCGCGCCGGCTACATCGCCATCTCGCCCAACCTGTACGAGCGCGAGGGGCACGGCGTCCCCGAGGAGATCGGCGCGAAGGTGCGCGCGGAGGGCGGCGTCCCGGACGCGCAGGTGGTGGGCGACTGCCAGGGCGCGATCGACTACCTGCGCGCTCAGCCGGGCCTGAACGGCAAGGTCGGCGTGATCGGCTCCTGCTCCGGCGGCCGCCACACGGTGCTGGTCGCCTCGCTGGCGACGGGCGTGGACGCGGCGGTCGACCTGTGGGGCGGCGGCGTGGTCATGAAGCCGGAGGACCTGAGCGACAAGCGCCCGGTCGCGCCGATCGACTACACGGACCGCCTCAACGTCCCGCTGCTCGGCCTCTTCGGCAACGACGACCAGGCGCCCTCGCCGGAGCAGGTCGACCAGCACGAGGCCGCACTGAAGGCAGCCGGGAAGGACTACGAGTTCCATCGCTATGACGGGGCGGGACACGGGTTCTTCTACTACCACGTGCCCGCGTACCGGCAGGCACAGGCCGTGGACGGCTGGGCGAAGGTGTTCGACTTCTTCGGACGCCACCTCACCTAGCGGGCGGCACCCGGACGCATGACAGAGGGCGGCTCGCGAGAGCCGCCCTCTTCGTTGTCCTCGACCCGCCCGAGGTGCGGTTAGCGGACGGTCACCGTGCCCGTCATGAACGGGTGGAACGAGCACGTGAACGGGTACGAGCCCGGCCGGTCGAAGCGCCGCGTGAACGTTGCTCCGGCGGGGAGCGTCGGCGAGGAGCCCCCGTCCGTGAAGAGCAGGTCGTGCTCCACGGTGTCGTTGTTCGTCCACGTCACCACCAGCGGCGCGGCGCCGCTGACCGGCGCGAACGCGAAGTTCGCGATCGGGGAGGCGAGGTTCGTGACGCTGGGCGCGGCCGGGGTCGCGGGCGCCGCCGGGGTCGTCGCCGCGGCGGTCGCCTTCGGCGCGGCGGCCGTCGTGGGGGTCGAGTTGGCCGTCGCCTTCGGGGCGGCCGAGGTGGCGCTGGGCGTCGCGGACGCCGTCGCGGAGGGGCTCGCGGAGGCGGTGGGGCTGGCCTTCGTGGCTGCCGCCGTTGCCGCGGCCGTCGTCGCTGCCGTCGTCGCTGCCGTCGTGGCGCTCGCCGCGGCGGGCGCCTTCGGGGCAGGCGGGGGCGCGCTGCACGCGACCAGCAGCGCCGCGAGGGCTGCCGCCGACAGGCCGATCAGCGCCCGGGGGCGCATCTCACTGGAGACTCGAAGCAAGACTGGACTCCGTCCGGAAAGCCCCTCGATGGACCCGACCACGCGGGCGTTGCGCCCACAGGGGCGGAACGAACGGCGGGGCAGGGACGGATTCCGTCCCTGCCCCGCTGATGTTGGTCGCCCGGGGGCGCAGGCGCTAGCGCGCCCGCATGGATCGGCGCGCCGCCGCGACCGTGCCCAGCGCGGCCAGGACGAGCGCCGCCTGCAGCGCGAGCGACGCGGACGGGGCGCCCTCGAGGCCCGCGGTGCCGGTCTTCGCCGGCGCGGGGGCCGCCGCTGCGGCGGCGACGTTGATCACGCCGCCCATGCCCTGGTCCACGTGCAGCACGCAGATGTACGGGAACGAGCCCGCCGCCGTGAACTTCTGCGAGAACTGCTGACCGGCCGGCCAGCCCAGGCCGATGATGCCGCTGTTCACGTACCCGGTGCCGTTGTAGCCGCCGGCCGCCGGGGCCGGCTGCATCACCTTCGGGTTCTCCGGGATCGGCGGGACCGGCAGCGCCGTACCGCCCAGGAACGTGGCCGTGTGCGGCGTCGGCACGTCCGACTTCCACACCACGGTGTCACCCTGCTTGATGTCCAGCTTCGCGGCGTAGAACTGCTGGAGGTCGGACGGGCCGACCAGGCCGCCCACGACCACCGTCCACGTGGTGCTGCCGTCCGCGTTCGCGGTCTTCTGCACCGGCTTCGCCGTCGCGGTCGCGTTCGCCTGCTTCAGCGCCGCGAGGGCGGTGTCGAACGTCTTCTTCGACGCTGCGTCCACGTCCGCCTGCTGGGAGATCGCGGCGTTCCCCGCGTCCACCACCTCGATCGTGCCCTGCATGCCCGGGTGGATGATGCAGAAGTACGGGTACGTGCCGTTGTTCGGGAAGCTCAACTCGAACGTCTTGTCCTTCAGGACGAAGCCGGAGTTGAGGTACGCCTTGCCGTCATACGCGACGGTCTGGCCGGGGTTGGTCGGCACCGGCGCGTTCGGGTCGCTGGGCGGCGGGAGCTTGGTGTCGCCGGGGAAGGTGATCGTGTGCGGCTCGAACCAGGGGTTCTTGAACTGCACGGTGGCGCCCTTCGCCACCGTCACCTTTTCCGCGCCGAACAGGTTGACCGCGTAGCCGGCCTCGCCGGTCCCCACAGGGATCGAGACGGCCGCCGCCTGGGCGTTCGCCGTCGCCTGCATCGTGACCGCGGTCGCGAGGGTGAGCGCCACGGCGGCGCCTCGCGTGAGAAGTCGGTGCATGGTGGGAGCACTCCTTCGGAACATCGTTGTGGACTGCCCGTGCTCGGGCGGTTCGGAAGGTAGTGCGCGCCGCCCTACCGGGCGAGCGGGGCGGGTCGCACGAATCTGGTGAATTCTCACCATGCGCCGAGGCAGCGCGTGCGGCAGGCATCGGCGTCGCCGGTTGCGCGCCTCGTTGCGCGCCGGGTGCCGCCCGGTATTACGCTTGCGCTCGCGACCGTGCCTCGCACGGCGCAGCGAGGGGGATCCGATGACCGACGTCCCGATTGACGGCACCTGCGCGCCCGGCTTCGAGGCGGTGCGCGAGGCGTTCGAGGCCAACTTCCGCGACGGCGCCGATGTGGGCGCGGCCGTCTGCGTCTACCAGCACGGGCGCCTGGTGGTGGACCTGTGGGGCGGGTATCGCGACGCCGCCCGCAGCGACCGCTGGACCCCGGACACCATTGTCACCACCTACTCCAACGGGAAGGGGTGGATGGCGACCTGCATGAACATGCTGCTCGACCGCGGCGCGGTGGAGCTCGATGCGCCGATCGCGCGGTACTGGCCGGCGTTCGGCGCGCACGGCAAGGGCGCGGTGACCGTGCGGCAGGCGCTGACGCACACGGCGGGCCTGCCGGCGCCGACGATGCGTGTGCCGGACGAGGCGATCTACGACTTCGACCGGATGCTCGCGTACGTCGCGGACTCGGAGTTGTGGTGGGAGCCGGGCACGCGGATGGGCTACCACGCCGCGACGTTCGGGTGGATCAACGGCGGCGTGGTGCAGCACGTCACGGGGATGAGCCCGGGTGAGTTCCTCCGGCGCGAGATCCGTGAGCCGCTGGGCGCGGACCTGTTCTGGGGTACCACCCCGGCTGACGACGCGCGGACCGCGACGCTGCTGGAGCCCACGAACCCCGCGGAGGGACGTGCGGGCGCGGCGATCCCCTCGGACGCCCCGCGCGAGGTGGGCCCGCACGGCGACATGGTGAAGATGGCGCTGAACAACCCGCCCCGCCGCTTCCGGGCGCAGAACACGGTGGAGTGGCGTCGCGCCTGCATCCCCGCCTCCAACGGCCACGCCAGCGCGCGCGGCCTCGCGAGGATGTACGCGGCACTCGGGAACGGCGGGACGCTGGACGGCGTGACGCTGATGGGCCCGGAGACGGTGCGCGCCGCCTGCACGGAGCAGGTGTCCGGCATCGACGCGATCCATCACATCCCGGCGCGCCGGGGGTTCGGCTACGCGCTGCCGGTGGGGGACGACCCGCGCGGGCCGGGCGCCTTCGGGCACGGCGGGCTGGGCGGGTCGCTCGGGTACGCCGACCTGGACCACGGCATCGGGTTCGGCTACGTGATGAACCAGGTCGGGACGCCCGGCGACCACCGTGCGACCGACCTCAGCCGCGCGCTGTACGCGTCCCTCGGCGCGGCGGCGAAGTAGCGCGCTAGGACTGCGGGCGGCGCGCGGTGACGCGCATGGAGCCGTAGTAGACCGGCAGCGTCATGTCGAGGAGCGCGCCGGGAAGCAGGCGCTCCGCGATCGCGACCAGTGGCCGCGCGGGCGGCACGTACCGGCCGAGGCGGCGCAGCACCCACCGCGGCGGATAGCGGTGCACGTCCCGCGTCACCTCGATCTCCTCGAAGCCGGCCCGCGCGAGGAGCGCGGCGATCGTGCGCGGGGTGAACAGGAACAGGTGCTCGGGCGGCTTGTACTCGAACCATCGCTTGCCGCTGAGGCGCGCGAGCCAGGAGTGCTGGTTCGGCGTCGTCATCAGCAGCACGCCTCCCGGCCGGAGCAGCGCGAGCAGCCGCACCAGCGCGCTCGCCGGGTCCGGCAGGTGCTCCACCGTCTGCGTCAGCACCACCGCGTCCCACGCCCCCTCGCCGATGCGCGGGTCGTCGAGCGTCCCGGTGAGCACGTCCAGGCCGCCGGCACGCGCCACCTGCGCCGCGCTGTCGCCGGGCTCCACGCCCTGCACCTCGAAGCTCGCCGCGCGCGCGGCGCGCAGGAACGAGCCGTTCGCGCAGCCGACTTCCAGCAGCCGTCCACGCCCCACCCGCTCCGCCAGGTCGTGCGCGACGCCGGCGAAGTAGGCGCTCATCACGTTGGAGTCTTCGTCGTACGCCAGGTAACCGGCCTCCGAGTTGCCGCCCGCCTGCCCGAAGTACGCCGGGTCCTCGTACAGCCCGATCGTGGAGACGGGGCGCGGGGACACGAGGCCGAGGTCGCGGCGCCGGCAGCGCACCACGCGCCCGCGCGGGCCGTCGTCGCGTATCACGCGGACGTTCATCGCGTCGCCGCAGACCGGGCACGCGACGGTCTCGAACGGGACGGGGGCGGGCGGCTGGTCCATCGTCGGCTCCTCGAGGCGTGCGCGGCGGCGGTGCGCGCCGGGGTGCGTCGATGGTAGCGGGGGATCGCGGGTGGCCGCAGCCGTCGCGTCGGCGGCGTCCTCGGCGGCGTCCTCGGCGGCGCTACCGGCGGGTCGTGGCGGGGGCGCCCTGGTGGCGGAAGGTGACGGCGCTGTTGAACAGGAAGTTCCACGCGAAGACGACGCCGACAAGCCCGAGCTTCGTCCACACGTAGTGGATGCCCAGCCGTTCCGTGATCAGCCACAGCCCCGCCTCGCTGATGCCCAGGCCGATGACGGCGGCGAAGACGAACAGCGCACCGCCCACCATGTGGGAGCGCTGCTCACGGGTGCGGAACGTCCACCAGGAGTTGAGGCGGTAGTTGCTGGCGACCGCGGCCGAGAACGATACGACGTTCGCGATCAGCAGCGGCACCCCGGCGACCTCGTGCAGCAGGCTGAGCAGGAGCAGGTCCACGACGACGCCGGAGGCGCCGACGATCCCGTAGCGCACGACCTCGCGGTCCAGTGCGGCGTGAAGGGCGCGGATCATCCGGCGGGCTGGCGCGAGAGCAGCCGGCTCAGGCCCAGTCGCGCGACGCGCAGGCTGGCCTCCGCGATGATCCTCGAGGAGAACTTGGACTGTCCCAGCGCGCGGTCCGCGAAGATGATCGGGATCTCGCGGATGCGGGCGCCCCGCTGAGTAGCGCGGTAGGTCATCTCCACCTGGAAGACGTAGCCGTTGGCGGCCACGGTGCCGTGGAGCACGGAGCGCAGCAGGTCCGCCCGCCACGCCTTGAAGCCGGAGGTCGTGTCCTGCACCGGCAGCCCGAGGAGCGCGCGCGCGTAGATCGACCCGCCCCGGCTGATCGCCTGCCGGATCGCGGACCAGTTCTCCACGCCGCCGCCCGCGACGTACCGCGACCCCACGGCCAGGTCGACCTCCTCCAGCGCGGCGGCGAGCGCCGGCAGCGAGGCTGCGGCGTGGGAGCCGTCCGCGTCCATCTGGATGATCTGCTCGTAGCCGCGGGCCAGCGCCGCCTGGAAGCCCTCCACGTACGCGGGGCCCAGCCCGGCCTTGCCGGGGCGGTGGATCACGGAGATGCGGGGCTCCTCCGCCGCCATGCGGTCGGCGAGCTCGCCGGTGCCGTCCGGGGAGTTGTCGTCCAGCACCAGGATGTCGGTGGGGAGGGCGCGCAGCACCTGCCCGACGATGACGGGGAGGCTCGCCGCCTCGTTGTACGTGGGGATGACGACGACGCGCCTGCGCTCAGGCAGCTGCGAGGCCGAGGAAGTCGCCTGGTTCAGTGCGGGCCACCCGATTCCGACTCGTCCGGTGCTCCTATCTTGCTGGTGGCCCGTTCCTGCCGGAAGTAGAGAAACGATTAACATTCGCCGCCCGCACCCCGACCTCGTCCCGTACATCGGATGGTCGTCCTACGATGTCCGCTGTCCCGGCGTGCGAACGGTCGCCGCCGCCCAGGGCACAGGGCGCCCTGCAGGGGTAACGCAGCAGTGGGAACCATGGCCGAGGCGCACACGCTCGCCGTGACCGGCCTCGTCGACCAGTCCGAGTTGTTCGCGTTCGCCTCCGCGCTGGAGGCGCAGCCGCACATCGGCGGCATCGGCCTCGTGCGCGCGGACGGCGCCACCGGGGTGTTCAGCGTGCTCACGCCCAGCCGCGAGGCACTGGTGGAGGCCTGCGGCCACGTGCCCGGCTTCGCCGTCACGGTGCAGGCCTCCGCGCCCGGCTGGGAGGTGGTGGAGCTCACGGTCGCTCGCGAGGCGCCGCCGGAGCCCACGCCGTTCCCGGGCGGCCGCGTGCGCTCCCGCTCCACACTGCTCTCCGATGACATGACGCTCCCCCGCAGCCGCCTCCCCGTGTTCGGCCGGCGCCCCGCAGAGGACGCCTCGACCGGCGAGTCGGACGCGGCCGCCCCGACCGAGGAGACGCTGCACTGGGACGTCCTGGACGACGCGATCGAGGCGGTCCTCTCCGAGGAGCCGCCGCCGCGCGGCACGGAGCCGCTGCCCTGGCCGCCCGTGGAGGTGGACGTCTACGCGCCGACGCTGACCGTGCAGGTCGCGGAGCGGGAACAGGTGCGCCTGGTCGCCTCGCCGCTGCGGTCGTTCGGGCAGGTCAACGCCTTCCGTGACCGGCTGGCGGCGCTGGAAGGCGTGATCGGGCTCACCGTCGGTCGCTTCTACCGCGGCGCACTCCAGCTCACCGTGGAGTACGCGGACGTCGTCCCGCTGGCGAGTCGCCTGCGGGATCTGCCGGAGTTCGCGCCGCGCACGATGCGGCAGCCCGACGCCGGCACGATCGAGATCACCTTCCGCTAGTCCCCGGTCACGCCTCGTCCTCTGCCGGGCCGTTCGACGCTCGCGGCGCGGGGTGTTCTACTCCATCGGTTCCGCGAGCGCGGGCTAGGGGCGAGGGCGAACGTGCTGAAGGTGTTCCTGGAGGTCGTGCTGCCGGTGGCGCTGGTTGCCATCGCGGGCGGGCTCGTCGGGCGGTGGCGCAGGCTGGCGGTGGGGCCGGTGTCCGGGCTGGTGTTCTACCTCTTCAGCCCCGCACTCGTGTTCCACTCCATGCAGACGACGCAGGTGTCGCCCGACCTCTCCTTCAAGATCGTTGCCGTCATGCTCGTCACGTTCAGCGCGATGTGGGCGTTCTCGCTCCTCTGGTCCACGCTCGTGCGGCACGAGGCGCCCATGCGGGCGGCCTTCGCGCTGGGTGCGACCACGCCCAACGTCGGCAACATGGGCCTCCCCGTGGCGATGCTCGCCTTCGGGCAGGCCGGGCTCGACATCGCCGTGATGAACTTCGTGATCGGGGCGGTGTTCTCCAACTCCTTCGGCATCGCGATCGCCTCCCTGGCGGGCGGGTCCGCGCGCGCGGCGTTCTCGGCGCCCTTCCGGGCCCCCATGCTCTGGGCGGCGATCGCGGGACTGTCCGTCAACGTGCTGGGCATCCCGGTGCCGATCACCCTGGACGCGCCGATCTCATCCATGGCCGCGGCCGCGGTGCCGGTGATGCTCGCCGTGCTGGGGTTGCAGCTCCAGCACGCCGTGGGGCGCGACCACATCGTGGACACGGTGAGCGTGAACGCGGGCCGGCTGCTGGTGGCGCCGGTGGTGGCGTGGTTCACCTGCTCGGCGCTGGGCCTCGATGGGATCGAGCGCGCGACGCTGACGGTGCTCTCCGCGATGCCGACCGCCGTCATCGCCACGATCATCGCGACGGAGTTCCGCGCGGTGCCGGCGTTCGTGACGCGCGTCGTCGTGACCTCCACGCTGCTGTCCATGCTCACGCTGACGGCGCTGATCACCATCGTCCGCGGCTAGCAGCGCACGCGGCGAGGTGCGCGAGGTGCGCGAGGTGCGCGGCTAGGCGGCGGCGCGCGCCGCCCAGGCGTCCAGCCGCTCCAGCGAGCGCATGATGCTCGCGTCCGCGATCGCGTCCAGCGTCGCGTTGCGGATCGACTCCAGCGCCGCGAGGCCCTCCAGCTGCTCGCGCGCGGTGCCGATCTGCGCGCGGATGTCCTCGAACAGCACGCGGAACTCGCCGGCGTTCGCCAGGCGCGCGCTCTCCACGCGGCCGGCGACCTGCAGCGCGTCCAGGTGGCGCATCTCCGACTGGAGCTGCTCCAGCGTGCCGCCGATGTCCCCGAGGTGCGCGGCGAGCGCGGTGAGCGTCCCGAGCGCTGGGCCGACGCCGTCACGGAGCGCCTCGGACAGCGCGCGCACGCTGGCGGACAGGGAGTGCCGCGCGGCGTCGTGTCCCGACTGTCCGCGCTCGGCGACCAGGCCCTCGATGTACTGAGCGGTCATCTCGCTCTGCAGCGTCGCGACGCTGAGGCCGAACGACAGCTCCGCCAGCTCCGCGACGATCGAGGCGAAGTCGTCGCTCAACTGCCGCACGAGGCGCGCGGTGGAGTCCGAGCGCAGGCGCATGATGTCGGCGATCACGCCGAGCGCCGCGCCCGCGTCCGCCAGCCGCGCCGCGCCGATCTGCGCGTTGAGCGAGAACAGCCGCACGTTGTCAGCGAGTTGCAGCACGAACTCCGTCTTGCTCAGGAACACATCGTGCAGCTGCTCGTAGCGTTCCAGGATGCGGAACTGGCTGTACCGGTAGTCGCTCAGCGCCCGGGCGGCATCGCGCGCGCCGGCGAGGCCGCTGCCGCCGCCGTCGCCGGCGATGAGCCGGCTCGTCCCGGCGGCCCCGCGCTGGCTGAGCACGGCCTGCCGCGCGCGGATTTCCGCCGGCAGCGCCACGCGCATGAACGCGTCGTACGAATCGAACCCGAGCGCTCCGAGCCGCTCCATGAGCAGCGCCGAGGACGCCGCCATCGCCTGTGCCGGCTTCCCGCCCGCTTCCTCGATCGCGCGCTCCGCGGCGAGGAGTTCCGCGTACAGCGGCTCCACGGTGGCGAGCAGGTCGCTGGTGGGCTTCAGGCGGACGGACAGGTAGCCGTCCGACAGCGGTACGGCCGTGGCGAGCACCCAGTAGTAGCGCCCGTCCTTCGCCATGTTCTTCACGTACGCCGCGATCGGGCGGCCCGCGCCCAGGTACTGCCAGAGGAGCTGGAAGACGGCGCGCGGCATGTCCGGGTGGCGGATGATGTTGTGCGGCGCGCCGACCAGTTCATCCTCGTGCCAGCCGCTCACGCGCACGAACACCGCGTTCCCGCTGACGATGATGCCCTTGCGGTCCGTGGTCGAGAAGAACAACTCGGCGACGTCGAACTCTGACGGTGAGTTGACGGGGGTGATCTTCGGGCGGTGCGGGGTGTGCGTGAGCTCTGCCATGCGCTGATCGTCGGCAGGGGCGGCGGGGGACTGAACGGGACGTTCGTCCCGCAATGCGGCCTTCGGATATGGGCGTATCCTGTGCGCGCCCGGCACCCGGCCGGGGGAGGGACTGACATGCCGCTGATTCTCCATGACGTGACGGCGATGCACTGGGCCGTGGCCGGCGCCGCCATCGGCGCGATCACGCTGGCGCTGCTGTTCGTGACCAACCGCCGGCTGGGCATCTCGTCCGGCTTCGAGGATGCCTGCTCGCTGGTGCTGGATGCGCCGTACTTCCGGCGCGCGGCGGTCACGGGCTCGCGAGGCTGGCGGCTGCCGTTCCTCGGCGGGCTGCTGCTCGGCGGCGTCGTCTCGGCGGTGCTCAGCGGGGGCTGGGCGCCCACGTGGGACCTGGGGATGTTCGACACGGCGATCGGCTGGGGGCCGCTGGGCAAGGTCGCCTGGATGTTCGTCGGCGGCCTGTTCATCGGCTTCGGCACGCGGCTGGCGGGCGGGTGCACCAGCGGGCACGGCATCTTCGGGCTCTCGAACCTGGAGCTGCCGAGCCTGATCAGCACGGTGAGCTTCATGGCCGCCGGGCTGGTCACCACCAACCTCGTCTACCGCGTGATCTTCGCGTAAGGGGCCGTCGATGTCGCTGCTCTACATCGTCCTCGGCACGCTCTTCGGCTTCGCCCTGAGCCGCTCCGGCGCCGCCGACTATGACTTCATCCAGGGGATGTTCCTGCTGACCAACTTCCAGCTCTACGGGATCATCGGCGCCGCGGTCGCGGTGACCGCGCCGGGGCTGTGGCTGATCAAGCGCTACGGCCGCACGATGTCCGGCGAGCCGATCAGCATCGAACTGAAGCCGCTGCATCGAGGCAACGTGACCGGCGGCATCCTCTTCGGGATCGGCTGGTCGATCACGGGCATGTGCCCCGGCCCGATCCTGGTCAACGTGGGCGAGGGCAAGGTGTACGCGCTGGCCGCGCTCGCCGGGGCGCTGGTCGGCGCCGCCCTCTTCGGCGCGGGCTACCCGCGCCTCGCGCGGCCCCTCGGCCTCCCCGCGCTCGCGCGCGGCACCGGGGACGGGTAGTCGAGGAGCGCGGGGGCGGGCGGGCCCTCACCCCGCGCCCTCTCCCGCTTCGCAGGCGAGGGGGCCGGAGGCGGAAGCGGAAAAGCCCTCACCCCATCCCTCTCCCGCTTCGCAGGCGAGGCGAGGGGGCCGGAGCGTGCCGTCGGTGGCGCGCGGGATGCTCGAGGTGTGGGCGCGGTCGTGCGCAGCGCTGACGGTCCCCAGGGGAGCGCGAGGGCGGAGCTCTCGCCAGTCATCCCCCCTTCCCGCGCCGGGAAGGGGGGCAGGGGGGATGGGCCGCCCCTCGCCAGTCTCTCCGGCCCTAGCGCTTCGTGAGCAGGAGCGAGTCGCCGAACGGGGTGATCCACTGGGCCACCTCGGCGTCCGCGACCTGGCGATCGCCGCACTCGCCGCGGAGCTGCTTCACCATCTCGCCGATGTGGTTGTAGCCGTAGAGGTACGAGCCCGAGAGCTGCCCGCCGTTCGTGTTGATCGGCAGCGCCCCGCCGACCTCGATGCGGCCGTCGAGGCAGAACGTGTGCGCCTCCCCGGCCGCGCAGAACCCGAACCGCTCGAGGGCGGTCCAGACGCCGACGCTGAAGGCGTCGTAGATGTACACGGCGTCGACATCGGACTGCTGGACGCCGGCCATGCCGTAGACCGGCTGCGGCGGGGCGACGTAGTCGTACGCGGTCTGCATCGCCACGCCCATGCCGGGGCGCGCGAAGATCGCGTAGTCGTCGCGGCTGCCGTGGATACCCTGGTGGCCGGAGATGTAGACAGGCGTCTTCTTCAGCGCGCGCGCCCGCTCCGCCGTGGTCACGATCAGCGCCACGGCGCCGTCGTTCGTCAGGCAGTAGTCGAACAGGCGCAGCGGGGGCGTGATCTGGCGCGCCTGCATGTAGTCGTCCAGCGTCATCGGCTTGCCGTGCATCACCGCCTGCGGGTCGAGCTGCGCGTGCTTGCGGAACGCCACGGCGATCGCCCCGAGCTCCTCGGAGGTCGCGCCGTACTGGTTCATGTAGTCGCGCGCGATGAGCGCGGTGGCGGAGCCGGGCGTGTCCAGGCCGTGGTAGTTCACCTGCCCCTGCCCGCCGCCCACGTCGCGCAGGCCCTCGTTCCAGCCGGTGCGGTGCGGGAGGTACTTCGCGTAGCCGCGCGGGGAGAGCGAGGTGTTCATGATCAGCACGTAGTTCGCCAGCCCGGCGCTCACCGCCATCGCGGCGTGCGCGACGCTGGTCGAGGCCCAGCGGCCGTGCGTCCAGTACTGCGCGGCCCAGCGCAGGTTCAGGCCGGCCTGCACGGCGAACTCGTCGTAGTCGGTGCCCTCCGGCGCGCCGTGCGCCGTGGAGTAGCCGTCGATGTCGTCCTTCGTCAGCCCGGCGTCTTCCAGCGCCGCCTTCAGCGCGGCGGTCTGCAGGCGCATGGCACTCTGGTTGAGCACCATGCCGTACTCGCTGGAGCCGACACCCACGATGCAGGCCTGGTCCTTGAGGTCGAACATGCCGGGCGCCCCCTCGTGCGGTCCGCGCCCGGGCGGCGCGGAGCGTGCGCATTCTACGCCGCATCCCGCCCGCCGACCGGTTGTCGGGCGCGCACGGATGGTCGAGGATGCGCGGCATGGACATTCCCGCGTTCGGCCTCAACCGCTTCGACTTCTCCACGCCCGACCGCTTCGCCGCCGATGTGGCGTACGCGGAGTCGCTGGGCTGG
>JBFWQJ010000023.1:0-19331 GCA_050249515.1 Dehalococcoidia bacterium
TCGAGGCTCCGCGCGCGGGGTTGTTGCCCCTCCCCCCGCGCGGGCTCGATGAGGGCGCCGGGAACATCCCGGCGCCCTCGTTCGTCGTATCCCCCGTAGGTCGGCCGTACGAGCCGCCGAGGGGAGACTGCGATGGTCCGTCTGTTGTTCCGCCAGCCCCGCGCCGATGACCCGCCCGTGTCTCAGGGTGGCCGCCCATTCGGCCTGGCCGTGGTGGCCGTGGTGACCGGCATCGCCCTGGTCGGGTGCGGCGGGATCGCCCGCGACGCGAAGGGGGAATCCGCCGCGAACACCCGTGCCTCGGGCGGCATGTCCGCCGTAGCACCCCAGAGCGAGCAGTATGCGACCGACTCCAGCGCCGGAGCCGGTACGTCCTCCAAGGCCGGGGGGGCGGCCCCCGGCGTCCCGACGGCACCGCTGCCTGCGCTCGGTGAGGTCCGCTCGATCATCCGCACCGGCAGCATCGACCTCACCGTGAAGTCGGTTGCTCAGTCGTTCGAGGTCGTGCGCCAGGTGGCGGAGGGCGCCGGCGGCATGGTCGCCGACTCCTCGTTCACCGGAACGGGAGAGGAGCAGACCGCACGCCTCACGATCCGCGTGCCATCCGACCGCTTCGGCGACACGATCGCGAAGCTGCGCGAAGCGGCCGTGGAGGTGCGCCAGATCAGCACCGGGTCGAACGACGTGACCGACGAAGTCGTCGACCTTGAGGCGACCGTGCGGAACCTGCGTGCCGTCGAGGCGCAGTACGTCCAGATGCTGGGACGCGCGAACACGCTACAGGACGTGCTGACAGTGCAGGACCGCATCAACCAGACGCGCCTGCAGATCGATCGGACGGAGGCGCGCCGCCAGTCCCTGACCGCCCGGGCCGAGATGTCCACGATCAACGTGTCGTTGAGCTCGGCTGATGCGCCGGCACCGGTGGAGGCCACGGGCCTGCTCGCCGACGTGCGCGCGGCCTGGTCCGCCTCGCTCGCGACGCTTGCGACGCTGGCGAGCACGGTAGCCGTGGTTCTCGTCTACTCGTGGTGGATGATCCCGATCGTCGCGCTGGCCGTGGTGCTCGTGCGGCGTAACCTGCGCGGGCCGGTCGCCACCCCGGCGACCCCGAGCACGTCCGAGGAGTAGGGCTACCGCGTCTCTTCGTACGGCACGAGGCTGAAGTCGCCGCCGGCGACGATCGCGAGCAGGCGGTCGGCGTCGGCGGCGATGATCGCGTCGCGCAGGGCGGTGCGGCGCTCCTCGGTCAGGGCGACGCCGTCGCCGTCGGTGCGCCGCCACGCGCGCACCTGCACGCCGTCCGTCCGGGCGAGGTCGTCCGCCAGGTCGCGCGCGTTGCCGGGGGCCACCAGCACCACGTACCGCGTGCGGGATGGCCGTTCCGCCTCGGGCGGCGCGGCCGCCTGGTCCTCGCGCAGCACGAGGAAGTGGTAGTAGGCGATCGCGGCGGTGGTGATCGCAGTGCCGAGGCTCCAGTCCATGTCGCTCAGCAGCAGCGGCGACACCTCCGCTGCCAGCACCGCCTGGAAGAGCTGGTAAAGCACCACCGTGAGGCTGACGAGCAGCGCGAAGACCGCGACGCCCACGGTGCCGAACACGTACACGCGCCGCGAGGGCGTCGACCGCTCCGGCGCGCCGCTTTCGAGCACGCGCTGCGTCGCGCTCCAGTAGCGCACCCACAGGGGCACGCCGACGACGAGCAGGGTGACGCCCTGCAGCAGCCGGTTGCGCCACCAGGACGCCGTCTCCAGCAGGTCGGCGTGGAAGCCGGAGAGGCCCTCCGCGGCGAGCGCGATCAGCGCCGCGAGGCCGATCGCCGCGGTGACAAGGCCGGCCGCGGAGAGCAGGTAGCGGTACACGCGCTCCGGCCCGCTGCGCTCGTGCGCATCGCCGGACTCCACCAGCACGGCGCGGTGGTACGCCCAGCTCCCCAGGCCCACGAGGAACGTGGCGAACGCGCCCGGGACGCCCTGGAAGTGCGCGACGGCGGTGTCCGAGCCCGGGGTGCCCGCGACCCACTCCAGCGCGAGGTACAGCATCACCGCCGCCGGGACGATCGCGAGCGTGACGCCGAGGAGCGCGCCGAAGAGGAAGACGTACGCGCGCCACATCGTCGTCTGGCGGTCGCCTCGGCGGAGCTGGAGCAGCCAGTGCCACGCCCAGATCACGAGGCCGACGACGAGGACGATCGCGGAGCCGCGCAGGCCGCGGTCCCACTCGGCGTTGATCAGCGCGCCGCGCAGCACGCGGTCGTACGCCTCCGCGAGTGGCGCGTCGATGACGCCCACCGCGCCGGCGAGCACCAGCAGCAGGCCGAGCAGCGCGCCGAAGTAGAGCGCCAGCCGGTCCACGAAGCGCGTGAGCGGCGTGAACGCGGGCTCGCCGGCGGCAAGCCGCTGGTGGATCAGCCAGACGCCGCTCCACGCGATCGCCTGACCCCACGCGTTCCCGGAGAACTCGGACAGGCCGGCGAGCATCTCCAGCGCGGACACGGTGTTCCACGCCGCCACGCTGAGCGCGATCGACCGCGCGAGGCCGAAGTAGAGGCGGCGCATGGCCGCGCGGCGCTCGACGGGGTGCGCCTGCACGGAGCGCTGCGCCAGCAGCATGAACAGCAGCCACGCCGGCGTGCCGACCACGGTGAACGCCAGCGCGATCGCCAGCCCCTGCCGCCGGTCGAGGAACAGCGTGTCGCCGATCGCCGCGTCCAGCGCGCCCCCGATGATCATCGACACGCCGATCGCGGCGAAGATCACGCCGGTGAGCGCGAGCGCGTAGATGAACAGCCGCCGCACGCCGCCGATGCCGTCGTCCTCGCCCTCATCCTCGCCGGCGCGGCGCGCGGCGATGACGGCGGAGACGGTGCCCACGATCACCGCGAGCGGCAGCACCGTGAAGACGAGGAGGAACCCGATCGCTTCGATCATCGGAGGCGTCCCCCTCTAACGGGCCGGGACCGTGGCCGGTACCGGGCAGTAGGTGGGCCATGGCGCCTCGGAGAAGCGCCATGCGCCGTCCACGCGCTTCAGCACGTAGGTCTGCGTGTACGTGGACTCGCCGCTGCCGAAGGGGCTGTCGTTGTTGTACGTCTCCGTGATCCGCACGCGGACCTCGGCGATGTCGTCATGCACGATCGTCCGGTCGAGCGTGGCGCGGATCGAGCTGCTGCCGCGGTTCGCGATCGCCTCGCGCGGCTTGGGCTCGCAGGCCTCCAGGAGGTCCGGGGCGAAGTAGGAGAACGCCTTCGTGGAGTCGCGGTCGCTGACGGCGCGGAGGTACTCCTGCACCACGCGTTCCGGCGAGTCCGCGGGGTAGTCGCGCTCGCCGCCGGCGATAGTCGTGACCGCGATGCCGGCGATCACCGCCACCGCGATCCCCACGCCGAGGATCACCAGCCATCGGTTGGATGCGCTCACGGTGCGCCCCTCTCACGTCCCGGCTGCCGCGACGGCGGTGCCCGCGCCTCGTCGCGTCGGATCCAGCATACGCGCGCGAGCGAGGAGGCGGGCGGGGGTTCGTTACACGGCTGCGAGGTGCGGACCGCCGCGGATGCGCTCGCGCCCGGGGCGTGCGTCTAGCATCGGACGCGTGGTGAGGAGCGGGCGATGGACCTGGACGACGTGCTGGAAGTCTTCGTGGGCACACTGCTCGCGCTCGTCGTGTTCCGCTTCGGCGTGATGCGCATGTCGAAGCGCCGCCGCCGGTACCGCGGTCGCCTCATCTAGGTCGCACGGATCGGATCGCTCTGGCATGACACGAGGAGATGACGCTTCGCCCCGGAAGCGTCGAGGTTGGTTGCGCGTCCGGCTACTCGACGGGGCCGCTGGGCGCGCGGCGGACGTGGGAGTCGGGGTAGCTGCGCACCACGGCCCGGCGCTGGTCGCGGTTGAGCGTGAGCGCGCGCGTGCGCAGCGGCGTGAGACGCCCCGTGCGCGGGCACGAGGCGGCGACCATCGGTGTGCCGGAGCAACGGGTCATCGCGCACCTCCGGGCTCGTCCTCGCCCCGGCGGGCCTGGTCGACGGATGAGCGCTCTTCCGGCGCGCGCATCTCCTGGCCGGGGTCGGTGACCCGGCGTCCCTGCTCGTCCACCACGATCGGGCGTCGCGCCATCGCCTCCGCGCCGGCGCGGCTGACGCGGGCGAAGTCCGACTCTCTCGACGCGCGGGGAGTCTCCTCGGCGGTGCGCTCGCGGTCGTGCTCATTCGTCATGCCGGGACGGTAGCCACGCCCCGATTGCGACTCCGCAACACGCGGAGCGCGCGAGGTTGCACGCCCCGCGCGATCGCCGCGGGCCCGGAACGGCGCGCCTGTGTCGCCGCCGGCCGCGCGCACCGTTCCAGACCGCGCTGACACGGATCGGCGGGCAGGCCGCATCGGTGCGCGATGCGTGCTCCTCGATCGTGTTCGCGACGGCCGCGAGCGGCCGGACGCCGCAGGACAGGAGCACCGCAATGCCGAGCATCACGCGAGAGGTCGTGGTCACCGCGCCGCTGCGCATCGTGTACGACGCGTGGGCGCAGTTCGAGACCTATCCGCAGTTCCTCGAGGGTGTCGAGGAGGTGTCGCTGGTGGACGCGAAGCGGCTCCGCTGGCGGGCGCGCCCGGGGGAGGGCGGTGCGGCGCAGGAGTGGGACGTGGCGATCACGGAACAGGCGCCCGATGACCGCATCCGGTGGCAGGCGGAGGGCGGGCCGGTGCGCTCCGGTGCCGTGATGGTGGACGCGCTGGACGCGGGCCGGACGCGCGTGCGGATGGAGATCGACGTGGAGGCGGCCCGCGACGACGAGCCGGAGATCGCCGCGCGCACCGAGCGCGATCTGCAGGCGTTCAAGGGATACGTGGAGGCGCGGGCCTCGTAGACCTCGGGCTGGCGGACCCCGCCGGCGCCGGGTGGTGAGGAGTAGCCGGATGGTCAGCATCGGGTACGCGCTGTCCAGCGAGGAGCACACCGCGCTCGACCTGGTGGAGTGGGCGCGGCGCGCGGAGGCGGCCGGGTTCTCGTTCGCGCTGCTCTCCGACCACTACCACCCGTGGGTGGATGCGCAGGGGCAGTCGCCGTTCGCGTGGGCGACGCTGGGCGCGATCGCGACGGCGACCGAGCGGTTGCAGGTGGGGACGGGCGTCACCTGCCCGCTGATCCGCATGCACCCGGCGATCGTCGCGCAGGCCGCGGCGACCGTCGCGTCGATGATGCCGGGGCGCTTCTTCCTCGGCGTCGGTACCGGGGAGCAGCTCAACGAGCACGTCACCGGCGAGGCGTGGCCCGTCATCGACCAGCGCCAGGCGATGCTCTCCGAGGCGATCGAGGTGATCCGCGCGCTCTGGAGCGGCGAGCCGACCAGCTTCGCCGGCGACTACTACCTGGTGGAGGACGCCCGTATCTACTCCATGCCCGCGGAGGCGCCGCCGATCTATGTCGCGGCGTCCGGGCCGGACTCCGCGCGCCTCGCGGGCGGCTGCGGTGACGGGTTGATCTCGACGGCGCCGGCGACCGGCGTGGTGCGCGCGTTCGAGGAGGGCGGCGGGAGCGGCCCGCGCCTCGGCCAGGTCACCGTCTGCTGGGCGCCCTCCGAGGCGGATGCGCGCGAGACGATGCGCCGCGTCTGGCCGAACAGCGCGCTGCCCGGCAACCTGAGCGCGGACCTCCGCCGGCCCGAGGACTTCGAGGCGGCGACCTCCGTGCTGAGCGAGGACCAGGTGGTGGAGCACACCCCCTGCGGCCCCGACCCGGACCGGCACGTGGAGGCGATCCGCCGGTTCATCGATGCCGGGTTCGACCACGTCTACGTGCACCAGATCGGCCCCGACCAGCCCGGGTTCTTCGACTTCTACCAGCGCGAGGTGCTCCCGCGGCTGGACGCCGCGCCCGCCCGGCTCATCGGACGCGCCGCCTAGCCGAGGCGGCCGCCCCGCCCGGCGGCCCGCGCGCTAACCTGTGCCTCACACCAGGGTGCGCGACCGCGGCGTCGGCCGCGCGGGGCCGGGCGAGCGGATGCCGACGTGACCGATGCGAGCGTGCCGGGTGGACCGGCTGCCGACCGCCACGCGCTGACGGGCTGGGGGCGCGCGACGCGCAGCCTCGCGCATGTGGTGCGCCCGCGCGACGCGCACGAGGTGACGGCGCTGCTCACTGACGGCGCGCCGTCCGGGCTCGTGCCGCGCGGGATGGGGCGCGCCTACGGCGACGCCGCGCAGAACGCCGGTGGGGTGGTGCTGGACGGGACGGGCCTCGATGCGCCCGCGCGCCTGGACGCGGAGCGCGGCGTGCTCACCGTCTCCGGTGGCACCTCGATGGAATCGATCCTCCGGCAGTGCGTTGGGCTCGGCTGGTTCCCGCCGGTCACCCCCGGCACGCGCCACGTCACGGTAGGCGGCGCGATCGCGGCCGACGTGCACGGCAAGAACCACCACGCCGACGGCTCCTTCGCGCGGTATGTCGAGTCGATCACGCTCGCGCTGCCGGGGCGCGCGTCCGCGCCGGGCGAGGTGCGTACGGTCACGCCGGAGTCGGATGCGCCGCTGTTCTGGGCGACCGCGGGCGGGATGGGGCTCACCGGCGTGATCCTCGAGGCGCGCATCCGGATGCGCCGCATCGAGTCGCCGCTGATGCTGGTGGAGACGCGGCGGGCGCGCGACCTCGAGGCGGTGATGGAGCTGCTGGCGGAGGGCGATGCGCGCGCCCCCTACTCGGTCGCATGGCTGGACCTCCTCGCGCGTGGGACGTCGCTCGGGCGCGGCGTCGTGTCGATGGGCGACCACGCGCCGGTCGCGGCCCTGCCTGCCGCGCGAGGGGCGGCACGCGGGTACGCGCCGCGCCGCGGGCTGCCGGCGCCGCCGCCGCTGCCGGGCTGGCTCCTGTCGCGTCCGCCCGTCCGCGCCCTCAACGCCGCATGGTTCCGCAGGGCGCCGGCCCGCCGCGTCGATGAGCTCCAGTCGATCGACGCGTTCTTCTACCCGCTGGACCTGGTGGACGGCTGGAACCGCGCGTACGGCGCGTCCGGGATGCTGCAGTGGCAGTGCCTCGTGCCGTTCGAGGCGGAGCGGCTGCTCGCGCAGATGGTGGGGGAGCTGGCGCGCGGTCCCGTCCCGGTCACGCTCGCCGTGCTGAAGCGCATGGGCGAGGGGAGTCCCGGGCACCTGTCGTTCCCCGCGCCGGGTTGGACGCTGGCCGCCGACCTGCCCGCCGTGCGGCGACCCGCGCTCGACGCCTTGCTCGACCGGCTCGATGCGCTCGTGGCGGACGCGGGCGGCCGCATCTACCTCGCGAAAGACGCGCGCATGCGCCCGGAGTGGTTGCCGAGGATGTACCCCCGCATCGAGGAGTGGCGCGAGGTGCAGGCGCGCGTCGACCCGGACGGGCGGCTCACCTCGGACCTCGACCGACGCCTCGGGCTCACCGCGCGGGCGGCGGCGCGCCTCCCGCGTCCCGCGCGCGACGCCGCGGACTGAGCACGCGCCGGCTGCTTACTCGATCGCCTCGAGGTCGTCGAGGGACGCGCGCGCGACAAGGCGGCCGCGTGCCTCCAGCGCCACCCGGTCGCCCTCCGCCTGCGCGCGCGCGAGGTAGCCGAAGTCGTAGTCGCGGCCCGGGATCGAGAGCGGACCCGCCTCGCGCTCCGTGATCTGCACGAAGGCCCCGCGGCGCCGTCCGCCCTTGTGGTACTGACCGGTCGAGTGCAGGAGCGACGGTCCGTACTCCACGGTGGTGGGCAGGCGATAGCGGTTGCGCAGCCCCGCGCGGATGCGGCTGAGCCGCGTGTCGTTCGCGCGGGACCGTGGCAGGTACGCGTGGATCGACACGTACTCGATCGGATCGTCATCCTCGACGCCCTCGAGGTGGCCGAGCAGGTCGCCGAGGCCGGGGGCCGGCGCCGGCTCGCGCTCCTGCGCCAGCACGCGCGAGGTGGCGCGCTTCGCCGCCTCCACGTCGGGCTGGTCGAAGGGGTTGATGCCCAGCACACGCCCGGCGACGGCGATGGCGAACTCCCAGCGGAAGAACTCGCCGCCCAGCCGGTAGGCGTCGCCCGGCGCGTTCGAGGCGACCGGGAGCCGTCCGCCGTCCGAGAGCGCGTCGAGCGTCTGCGCCTCGCGCTGTCCGCCGATCGCCATGAAGAAGCGCGAGTCGTCGTACACCTCGGGCATGCCGAGGGGCTCGTCGCAGACGGGGAGGATGCCGCGCCCCTCCTTGCCCGTGGACTCCGCGATCAGCTGCTCCAGCCACGCGCCGAAGCGACCCATCGCCCCGTCCACGCGCAGCGTGAGCGCGTCATGGCCGAGGCGCGCGGCCTCGCCGATCAGGATGCCGAGTTGCGCGCCGGGGTTGAGCATGGGGCGCGACTCCGCCTCGCACACGCCGGCCATGTGCCGCGCGCCCTGCAGCAGCCGCGCGAGGTCGATGCCGAGCAGCGCGGCCGGCACAAGGCCCACGTACGACAGCGCGGAGAAGCGCCCGCCGATGTCCGCGCGGTTCAGGAACACGCGCCGGAACGCGCGCTCGCGCGCCAGCGTCTCCAGCGCGGTGCCCTCGTCCGTGATCGCGACGAAGTGGCGACCGTCGGGCTCGCGCTCCCAGAAGTAGTCCAGGAGCGTCGCGGTCTCCAGCGTCGTGCCGGACTTGCTGGACGCGATGAACAGCGTGCGGCCGCGCGGCGCGCGCGCCTCCACGTCCCGCACCGCGTCCGGCACCGTGGAGTCGAGCACGATCACGTCGAGGCCCAGCTCCAGCCCGACGCCGAGGCCGCGCCCCTGCCCGCCGAACGCGGTCGCCAGCACGCGCGGCGCCAGGCTGCTGCCGCCCATCCCGAGCACCACGGCGGTCGTGTACCCCTCGCGCATCACGTCGCCGGCGAAGGCCACCAGGTCGTCCACCTCCGCCAGCATGTCGCGGTCGACATCGAGCCAGCCGAGGCGATCGGCGATCTCGGTGGGGGCGGGCTTCCAGACGGTGTGGTCGCGCGCCCAGATGCGCTCGATGAGGTCGGTATCGGCGAACTCCTCGGCGCGGGCGCGGGCACGCTCGCCGAGGGCGCGCGCGATGGGCACGGCGCTGGTAGGCGCGCTGGTGTGAGGGTGCATGTGGGGTCCTTGCCGCCGATGCCTGACGCCCCGGCGGGGACGCCTGCGGGGCACCTGTCCTCGGCGACGCTAGGTGCGCCTCCGTGCAGCCCGCGTTCCAACCCCGCGGCGATGGTTGCATCCGCCTCGCGTTCGGAGCCCTCCGCCTAGAATGGGCTCGCCCCCGAGTGGCACTCAAGACGTAACGACGAGGAGCCCGCCGCCATGTCCGAACCTGCCTCCTTCGCGAGCCTCTCCGCGCATGTGGACCGGCTGTTCCCGGATGTGCGGGCCGACCTGGAGGCGCTGGTGCGACTGCCCTCGATCAGCGCGGAGGGGCCTGGGACGCCGGGGATGATCGCCTGCGCGGAGCGGGTGGAGGCGCTGCTGGCGGCGGAGGGGCTGGCGACGCGGCGGCTGGAGGTCGCGGGCGGGCCCCCGGCGATCCTCGCGGAGCACCCGGCGCCGGTCGGCGCGCCCACGCTGCTGCTGTACGCGCACTACGACGTCCAGCCGGCCGGCGATCCCGCGCTGTGGAGCGTCGCGCCCTTCGAGCCGATGGAGCGCGACGGGCGGCTCTACGGTCGAGGCGCCTCCGATGACAAGGCGGGGATCGCGATCCACCTCGGCGCGCTGCGCGCGCTGCTGGCGGACGGCGGCATCCCGGTCGGCGTGAAGGTGATCGTGGAGGGCGAGGAGGAGATGGGCTCGCCGCACATCGAAGCGCTGCTCGAGGCGCACGGCGACGCGCTGGCGGCCGATGCGATCGTGATCTGCGACTCCGAGCACTGGCGCGTGGGCACGCCGGCGCTGACGACGACGCTGCGCGGCCTCGTGGACTGCGTCGTCGAGGTGCGGACGCTCGAGCACGGCGTCCACAGCGGGCAGTTCGGTGGCGCGGTGCCGGACGCGCTCACCGTGCTCGTCCGCACGCTGGCGACGCTGCACGACGACGCCGGTTCGCCCGCGATCCCCGGGCTGGTGCATGCGCCGAACCCGCGCGTGGAGGTGGAGGAGGCGTCGCTGCGCGCGGACGCGGGCGTCCTCGACGGCGTCCAGCTCGTTGGCGACGGCCCGATCGCGGCGCGGCTCTGGGCACGCCCCGCCGTCTCGATCCTCGCGATCGACGCGCCGAGGGTGTCCGAGGCGATCAACCAGGTCATCCCCACCGCGCGCGCGAAGGTGTCGCTGCGCGTGCCCCCGGGGCAGGACCCCACGGACGCGCTGGACGCGCTGGTCGCGCACCTCGAGGCGGCGGTGCCGTGGGGGGCGCAGGTCACGGTGACGCGCGGCTCCGGTGCGCCGGGCTTCGCGCTGACGGAGCGCGGTGCGGCCTACGCCGCGTTCGCGGACGGCATGGCGGACGCGTGGGGCACGCCGCCGGCGGAGATCGGGGTCGGCGGCACGATCCCGCTGATCTCGCTGCTCGCGGAGCGCTTCCCGCGCGCCGCCGTCCTCGTCACCGGCGTGGGCGAGCCGACGAGCCGCATTCACGGCCCCGACGAGAGCCAGGACCTCGGCGAGCTGCGCCGCAGCATCCTCGCCGAGGCGATCGCGCTCCGGCGCGTCGCCTCCGGCGTGTAGCGCGCGCCGGCGCTGCGCACACGCGGGCGATCGCGTACGGTGGACGCTCGACGCGAGGATGCAGCGAGGGGCCGCGCGTGACCTCGGACGCCTTTCCGGTCGTGGGGATCGTGGGTGCGGGCCAGCTGGCGCGCATGATGATCCAGGCCGCGATCCCCTTGGGCATCGGTGTGCGTGTGCTCGCGGAGCACGCGGACGACTCCGCCGCGCTCGTCTGCCCGAACGTGGACATCGGCTATCCGAACAACGCGCGCCACCTGCGCGAGTTCGCAGAGCGTTGCGACGTGGTCACGCTCGACCACGAGCTCGTGTACCTCGACGCGCTCGCCGAGATCGAGGCGGCCGGGGGCGTGGTGCGGCCGGGCGCGGCGACGCTGCGCTACGCGAAGGACAAGTACTACCAGCGCACGGGGTTCAAGCGCGCCGGGCTGCCGGTGCCGGACTTCGCGGAGCTCCTCAACTTCCCGGCGATCGAGGAGTTCGCGGCGAAGCACGGATGGCCCGTGGTCGTGAAGTCGCAGCAGGGCGGCTACGACGGCCGCGGCGTCTGGGTGCTGGAGGATGCCGAGGAGGCGCGCGATTTCTTCGACGCGACCGCCGGCACCGGCGTGGACCTGATGCTGGAGCAGTTCGTGCGCATCGACCGCGAGCTCGCGGTGCTCGTGGCGCGACGGCCGGGCGGCGAGTCCGTGACGTACCCCGTGGTCGAGACGGTGCAGCGCGACGGTATCTGCCACGAGGTGATCGCGCCGGCGCCGGTCGCCCCGGAGGTCGCGGAGCGCGCGCGCGCGCTGGGCGAGCAGATCGCCGAGCTCACCGGCGCCGTCGGCATCATCGCGATCGAACTGTTCCTCGCGGGCGACGAGATCCTCGTGAACGAGGTCGCCACGCGGCCGCACAACTCCGGCCACTTCAGCATCGACGGCTGCGCGACCTCGCAGTTCGCGAACCACCTGCGCGCCGTCCTCGACTGGCCGCTCGGACCGACCGACCTCGTCGCGCCGGTGGTGGTGATGGCCAACCTGCTGGGCGAGGACCGCGAGAGCCTGGCGCCGCGCATGGTGAGTGCGCTGGAGGCGGGCCCGCGCGGCGTGCATCCCCACCTGTACGGCAAGGAAGTGCGCCCGGGCCGCAAGATCGGGCACGTCAACGCACTGGGCGATGACCTCGAAGAGGCTCGCGCGCGCGCAGCCCGTGCCGCCGCGCTGCTCACCAGGAGGGCGACATGAGCGAGGCACCACTCGTCGGCATCGTGATGGGCAGCGACTCCGACCTGGACGTCATGCGCGCCGCGGCGGAGACGCTGCAGGAGCTCGGCGTCCCGCACGAGGTCCGCGTGGTCTCCGCGCACCGCACCCCCGAGGGGATGATCGAGTACGGCAAGACGGCGGAGGCGCGCGGGCTGCGCGTGATCATCGCCGGCGCCGGGGGGGCGGCCCACCTGCCGGGGATGCTCGCGTCCGTGACCACGCTGCCCGTGATCGGCGTGCCCGTGCCGCTGAAGTACCTCGATGGGCTCGACTCGTTGCTGTCCATCGTGCAGATGCCCGCGGGTATCCCCGTCGCCACCGTCGCCGTCGGCAACTCGCGCAACGCCGGCCTGCTCGCCGCGCGCATACTCGGCACCGGCGACGACGCGCTGCGCGCGCGGCTCGCCGAGGAGGCCGCGAAGCTGGTCACACTGGTCGAGGAGAAGGACGCGAACGTCCGTCGCCAGTTCCCCGGCTAACGAGCGGCGCTCCAACGCCGGGCAGGGGTGGCCGCCACCTTCGATCATCGCCGCGCATGTCGACGCGGCCACCTCGATGTCTCGGGCTACGGCCAGGTGTGGTTCGAGAACGCCCAGTCGAGGAGCGCGCGCGCGTCTGTGTCGCGGTTCGGGTCGTTCAGCAGCACCACGTAGACGCGGTGGCCGTTCTTCGTCGCGGAGGCGGCCAGCGTGCGACCCGCCTCGTCCGTGAAGCCGGTCTTCACGCCGTCCGCCGAGGGGTACGTGGAGAGCAGCGCGTTGGTGTTGTACATCGACAGCGCGCGGGCGCCCTTCGCCGTGTACGTGCCGGTCTTCACCACGTCGCGGAAGCGCGGCAGCGACATGCCGTAGCGCGAGAGCATGGCGATGTCGTACGCGGACGACCGGTGCTGCGGGCCGCCGAGGCCATGCGGGTCCGTGAACGTGGTGTCCGTCAGCCCCAGCCGCCGCACCAGCGTGTTCATCCCCTGCACGAACGCCGCATCCGAGCCCGCCTGGTACCGCGCGATCGCGAGGGCGACGTCGTTGCCGGAGGGCAGCATCAGCCCGTAGAGCAGGTCTGACGTCTGGAAGCAGTCGCCCGGGATCAGGCCCATGATGCTGCTCTCGTACATCTTGCGGCTGTCCACGTCCGTGGTGACGACGGCGTTCGGCTCCATGCCCTCGATCGCGATGATCGCGGTCGCGATCTTCGTCAGGCTCGCGGGGGCGAGGCGCTCGTGCTCCTGCTTGCCGTAGAGCAGCGCGCCGGAGGCCTCGTCGATGACGGCGACGGCCTTCGCGGTGGTCGTGGGGGCGGGGCTGCGTCCCGTGAAGATCGGCGCGGGGGCGGTGGCGGGGATGCCGCCGGGCATCGGCACCGCGGCGGCCTGCACGCGGCCGGTGCCGGGCTCCTCGCAGACGATGAGCAGGACGCGGCCGCCGGAGAGCCAGCCGTCGCGGAACGTGGCGCGCCAGTCGTTGTTCACGAAGTCCGGCGCGCCGAAGAGGTAGCCCACCAGCTCGCCGTCCGGGCGGCTGGTCCACACCGCCTTCGGCGTGCAGCCGCGCGCCTCCGCGGCGTTCTCGATGCCGGCGAGGGTGCCGCCACCCCAGACGACCATGCCCGTGCCGCCCTTGTTGGGGACGAAGCCCGTCAGGCCGGGCTTGTAGGCGGCCGGCTTCAGCGTGCAGGCGGGGCCGGCGACGGGCGCGCCCACGTACGGCTGCAGGTACTGGTCCGCGGCCCAGCCCGTGAGCGATCCGCTGCTGATCAGCTGCCAGCGGAACCCGTCCGCCGTGACCGTGGACGGGAGGATGAGGACGGTGGTGCCCTCCGGGAGGCAGGTGATGGAGCGCGCGGCGAGGCTCCCGGCCTCGCGCATGCGGAGACAGTCGCCCTCGGCGCGGACGATCGCGCTGCTGCCGGGGGGCAGGGGGTCGCGGCCGGCGAAGTTCTGTGTGGGTGCGGGGTCGGCGTCAGGCGGCGCGGCGGACGCGGGCCTCGTTGAGGCCGTCGCGCCGAGGATGATCGTGGCAAGCAGCAGCCCGGCGAGCAGGCGGAATCGAAGCACCGACAACGTGCGTCCCCGCTTCTTCCCGCCTGCAACCCAGTCTACTCAGCGCGCCCCGCGATGCAACGTCGCATCGCCGAGGTCTGCGCATCTTTCCCCGATTCGTGGAGATCGCATCGCGGTCGGGACGCGGTGCGCGGCATGCGCAGGTGCGGGGCGTGCGTGCAGACGGGTGTCTCGGCTGTGTCGCGCGGCGTCATCGGTCGCGCGTGCGGAGTACCATTCGAGGCATGAACGAATCGAACGACCCGACCCGGGAGGAGCGGCCGGCCGAGCTCACCCCGGTGGGTGGCGAAGCGGCCGACACGCACGCGGAGCGGACGCCCGCAGGCACGCGCTCCGGTGTGGGGCGCGTCGCTGGCCTGCTGAAGATCGCGCTCGTGTTCATCGCGGTCGGGCTGCTCGTGGTGCTCACGCTCCAGAACACGGACGCCGTGACGCTGAACCTGCTCGTGTGGTCGGTGACGCTGTCGCTCGCGCTCTTCGTGTTCGCCGTGATCGTCGTCGGTGTGATCATCGGCTGGGTGCTGCGCAGCATGCTCGACGACGACGGCTTCCGCCCGCTTGGCTGACCCCGCCGCCACGTCCTCCGGTGACCCCGCGCCGATCGATGCGCTCCGTGGGCTCATCGAGGACTATGACCGCGCGGCGGCGGAGGTGGCGCGGCTCTCGCGCCCCGACGACCTCGGCTCAGGGGAGCGCACGGCGCGGCTGTCCTCGCTCGGCGCGTGGGAGTTCCAGCAGTCGCGGATCCTCGATCACATCGAGGCGCTCACCGGCATGCGGGACATCGAGGCGGCGCGGGTGCGGCTCACGCAGTAGTCGGCGCCGCTAGTCCGCGCGCCACGCCTCCGGTACGTCGCCGTCGCCCCACCACTCGACCTCGGGCCGCAGGCGCACGCCGCTCGTCTGCAGGACGCGGCGCTGCACCTCCGCCATGAGCGCGGCGATCTCGCTCGCGCGGCCCTGGCCGTCGTGCACGATGAAGTTCGCGTGCAGCGTGCTCACGCGCGCGTGCCCCACCGCCAGGCCCTTGCACCCCGCGGCGTCGATGAGCCGTCCGGCGCTGTCGCCGGGGGGATTGCGGAAGATCGAGCCGGCGTTCGGTTCCGCCGTGGGCTGCGTGCGCTGCCGTGCCTCCAGCAGCCGCCGCATTTCTGCCTCGCACTCCGCCCGCGGCCGCGGCGTCAGCGCGAGCGTCGCGCCGAGCACCAGGTCGCCCGACCCCCGCAGCGAGGTGTGCCGGTAGTCGAACGTCACGGCGCCCGCGGGCAGCGTGACCCGCGCGCCCGTCGCGTCCCGCCAGACCTCGACGGCGCGCACGAGGTCGCCGATGCAGCGCCCGTCGCCGATGCCCGCGTTCGTCTGCAGCGCGCCGCCGATGCTCCCCGGGATGCCGATCGCGAACTCCAGCCCGCCGAGGTCGCGCTCCGCGGCGGCGCGCGCGAGCGCCGGCAGCATCACCGCCGCCCCCGCCGTGACCTCGTTGCCCGCGAAGTCGTACGAGCCGCAGGCGCGGCGCAGCGACACGACGACATCGCGCACGCCCTCGTCGGACACGCAGACGTTGGAGCCGCCGCCGAGGACGCGCAGCCGCAGCCCGGCGGTACGCGCCCACGCGGCGATGCGCTCGAACTGCGCGAGGTCTTCCGGCACGCCGAGGTACGCCGCCGGCCCGCCGATGCGCATGTAGGTGTGCCGCGCCAGCGGCACCTCGCGCTCCAGCCCCAGGTCGGCGGGCGGCTCGGGCAGGCTCGATGCGGTCACAGGGCGGGACGCCGCAGGTGGAAGTCGGTCGCCTGCTGGTACGCGTGGCCGATGCGCAGCGCGAAGGCGTCGGTCCACTTCGCGGTGGTGATCATCAGCCCGATCGGCAGCCCGTCGGCGTCGAAGCCGCAGGGGACGCTGAGCGAGGGCTGGTGGCTGTGGTTGAAGATGCGCGTGGTGCGGAACTTGTCCGTGGGCGACCGCTCATCCATGGGGCTGTCGCCGATCGGTTCCGCCGTGAACAGGCTCGTCGGCAGCACGATCGCGTCGGCCTCGCCGCCCGCGCCCAGCGTGCGCTCGAAGCGCGCCTGCAGGAGCTTGCGGAACTCGATCGCGCGGACGTAGTCGTGCACGTTCGCGTCCAGCCCCCACAGGATGCGCGTCCGCACCGGCTCGCCGATGGTCTCCGGCTGGTTGCGCAGGATGTGCTCCGAGATCGTGGCGCCCTCCGCCGTGATGATCGGCGCCGTCTGCGCCTCCCATCGCTCGATGTCGCCCATGGGGTCGACGGCGAGGATCGTCGCGCCGAGCTTCCCGAACGTCTCCAGCGCCGCCTCGAACGCCGCGCGGACGTCCGGGCCGGCGGCGTCCACGAGCGGCTGGATCACCGCGAGCCGCAGCCCGCGCACGCCGAGGTCGAGGCGGGCGGCGTAGTCCTCGACGGGCCGGGGGACGGAGTCGTGGTCGCGCTCGTCCACGCCGGCGAGCGCGTTCAGCATCAGCGCGCAGTCCTCTACGGTGCGCGCGATCGGCCCGACGTGGTCGAGCGTGTACGACAGCGGCAGCACGCCCCCGCGCCCCACCAGGCCGTAGGTGGGCTTGAACCCGGTCACGCCACAGAAGGCCGCGGGGATGCGGATGGAGCCGCCCGTGTCCGTGCCCAGCGCGCCGAGGGCCTCGTCCGCGGCGACGGCGGCGCCGGAGCCGCCGGAGGAGCCGCCGGGCACGCGGTCCAGCGCCCACGGGTTGTGCGTGGCGCCGTAGTGCACGTTGTGCGTCGTCCCGCCCAGGGCGAGCTCGTGGGTGTTCGTCTTGCCGGTGAGCACCGCGCCCGCCTCGCGGAGCAGCCGCACCGCCGTCGCATCGACTTCCGGCACGCGGTCGCGGTAGGCGCCGGTGCCGCCGGTGGTGACCACCCCGGCGGTGTCGAAGAGGTCCTTCACGCCGATGGGGATGCCGTCCAGCGGGCCGCGCCGCTGCCCGTCCGCCGCGCGGGCCTCCGCCGCGCGCGCCTCTGCCAGCGCGGAGTCCCGCATCAGCCGCACGTAGGCGTGGACGCGCCCGTCCACGGCCTCGATGCGTGCGAACGTCGCCTCCGCCAGCGCCACCGGCGACAGCGTCCCCGCCTCAATGCGCGCGCTCGCCTCGGCGATCGTCAGGGCGGCCAGGTCGACGTCGGTCATGGGTGCTCCGGGATGCGCGCGACGCGGCAGGTGCGCGGGCGGATCATACGATTGACCGCCGCGAAGGCGCGCGCCTACGCTCGGCTCACTTCCGCTCCTCAGCGATCGCCGACCGGACGAGGCAGCCGCGCATGATCGACTTCGGGCTCGTGGACGCTGTCGAGGCCGAGGCGATCGGCGTCCCCGGCCAGCGCACGTTTCGCCTCCGGGTCCGCGTGGGCGACCGGTACGCCTCGCTGTGGATGGAGAAGGAGAGCGTCGCCGCCCTCGGCCGCTCGTTCTCCGCGCTCCTCGCCGAGCGCTCGCGGCGTCGAGGCCAGCCGCCCGGCCCGGTGCAGACGGTGGGTAACTTCCCGCAGCGCGCGGAGGTGGAGCTGCAGGTCGCGCGCCTCGGACTGGACTGGGAGGACGACCCGGAGCAGGTGGTCGTCCTGGCGGACGACGCGGAGTCCATGGAGCGGGGCGAGTCACCCTCGTTCCGCATGGCGCTGGACCGGTCGCTGGCGCTGCGCTGCGTGAAGCAGTTCCAGGACGTGGTGAACGCCGGCCGTCCCACGTGCCCGCTCTGCCACGAGGCGCTGGAGTACCCCGCGCAGCCGCACTTCTGCCCGCGCTCCAACGGCCACAACTTCGAGATTCCGCTGCCCCCGCGCGAAGCAGAATAGCCGCCTCGCGCTCGCCCACACGAAGAGGCCGCCCACCGGGCGGCCTCTTCCGTGCAGCGCCATCGCCTCGAGGGCGCGCTAGTCCTCGCGGGCGCGGACCAGCAGCACGGAGGCGCTGGGCGTGTTGCGCATGACGTGGTCCGCGACGGAGCCGAGGATCGCGCGGCTGATGCCGCTGCGCCCGTGGGTGGCGATGACCACCATGTCCACGCCCGTCTCGTCCGCGGCCGCCACGATCTCGTCGCTCGCGTAGCCCTCGCGGACCATCGTCGTGATCTTGGCGACGCCCTGCGCGGTCATCGCCTCCTTCACGGCGTTCAGGTTCGCCTCGGCCTCCTCGCGCTCGGCCAGCACGGCCTCATGGGCGATGTCCGCGGTGACCTGGCCGACCGCGATCGGCTCGATGGTCGCGCCGGCGGCGCGCATGAGCATCTGCGACTCGGAGTCGATGACCTGGAGGAGGATGACCTCGGCGCCGGTCTGCTTGGCCAGCGTGACGGCGTGCGGGATCGCCTGCTGGGAGACCTCGGACCCGTCGAGGGTGAGGAGGATCTTGCTGTACATCGGCGGGGCTCCCATTCCGGATCGTGCCTGCGTGTGGGCGCATCATGGCACCGCGCGGGGGCCTGCGCCATCCGCGATCGTGCGTAGGCCCTCGTGCCCCGCGCCGGCCGCGCCGCGTCGCCCGAGGTGGGCGTCCCTGCTACGATTTCGCCGCCGCGACCGAGCCAGCCCCAGATGTGAGGTACTGCCATGACCAACGACCCCCGCCAGCACAGCCGCGTCCTGGTGGACGGCCCCGACCGCGCCGCGGCGCGGTCGTACTTCTACTCCGTCGGCTTCACGCCGGAGGACCTGAAGAAGCCGCTGGTCATGGTCGCCCACGAGTGGATCGGCACCATGCCCTGCAACCTCAGCCAGCGCGTCCTGGCGCAGCAGGTGATGCAGGGGATCCGCGAGGCAGGCGGCACGCCGATGGAGGTGAACACCATCTCCATCAGCGACGGCATCACCATGGGCACGCAGGGCATGAAGGCCTCGCTCATCTCCCGCGAGATCATCGCGGACTCGATCGAGCTGACCGGCATGGCGTACGCGTTCGACGCGGCCGTGATCATCGTCGGCTGCGACAAGACGATCCCGGCGGGCGCGATGGCGCTCGCGCGGCTCAACCTCCCGGGCCTCGTGCTCTACTCCGGCTCGATCGCGCCCGGCGTCTTCGAGGGGCGTGACGTCACGATCCAGGACGTGTTCGAGGGTGTGGGCCAGCACGCCGCCGGCAAGATGAGCGACGAGCGCCTGGCCGCCCTCGAGCAGGCCGCGTGCCCCGGCGCCGGCGCCTGCGGCGCGCAGTACACGGCGAACACCATGGCTACCGTGCTGGAGTTCATGGGCCTGTCGCCCATGCGCTCTGCCACCGTGGGCGCCACCGATCCCCGCAAGGACGACGTGGGCCGCGAGACCGGCCGCACCGTCATGGACATGCTCGCCCGAGGCGAGACGGGCCGCTCCCTGATCACCCGCGAGGCGATCGAGAACGGCATCATGTG
>JBFWQJ010000024.1:0-19005 GCA_050249515.1 Dehalococcoidia bacterium
ATCACGCTCGCCACGTACGGCTTCGTAGCAAGCCACGAGAACGCGAGCTCCAGCAGCGTGTGGCCGTGTGCCTGCGCGAACTCGTCCAGCCGCTGCGCGACGGCGAGGTTGCGCTCCGTGAAGAACTTGTCGGTCTGCATCCCGGGGCTGGCGAGACGCGTCCCGGCCGGCGCCTCCTGGCCCGGGCGGTACTTGCCGGTGAGCATGCCGCTGGCCAGCGGGTAGAACGGGAGCATGCTCTGCCCGTAGCGCTCGATCGCCGGGATGTGCTCCGCCTCCATGCTGCGGTTCAGGAGGCTGTATTCCATCTGCGAGGAGACGAAGGGGGCCCAGTGGTTCATGCGGGAGACCATCTCCGCCTCCGCCACCTGCCACCCGGCGAAGTTGGAGGAGCCGATGTAGCGCACCTTGCCGGAGGACACCAGGTCATCCAGCGCCCGCAGGGTCTCCTCGATCGGGGTGTTCGGGTCGGGGCGGTGCATCTGGTACAGGTCGATGTAGTCGGTCTGCAGGCGGCGGAGCGAGTTCTCCACGGACTCCATGATCCACCGGCGGGAGCCGCCGCGGTGCATGGGGGCCTGGTCGAACGGGTTGCCGAACTTGGTGGCGATGACCGCCTCGTGCCGGCGGCCCTTCAGCGCCTTGCCGAAGAACTCCTCCGACTTGCCCTGGCCGCCGTAGATGTCGGCCTCGTCGAACAGGTTGATGCCCAGGTCCAGCGCCTCGTTCACCACGAGCGCCGTGGCGTCCGCGTCCATGCGGCCGCCGAAGTTGTTGGTGCCGATGCCGACGATCGAGACCTGGAGGCCGGAGCGGCCCAGGTGGCGGTATTCCATGCGAGGAGACCCCTTCTGCGGCGGCCACGTCGCCTCGCGGGCGAGCCACCTCGAGGCGGCTCGGCGAGCGCGGGACACCGATGCGTGCTGTCGTGTGAGCGCGGCGAGTATACCGCGCGCCCTTCGTCCGGGAGGTGAAGGGGGCAACAAGAAGCCCCGCCGGGCGGCGGGGCTTCGCGGGTCAGCGGGACCGCGGCCGGGCCGCTAGTCGTTGTTGAGCTTCTTCTTGGACATCTCACGCTCCGCCTTGAACGCGGCCTGCTTGGCGCGCTCCTCGGTGGGGGTGCCCTTCGTGATGCGCATGCGCTTCCGGACGTCGTCTTCCTTGCGCGTGGTGTCGTCGATGACGCGCGCGCGGATCTCCGGGTCGACGTGCTTCTTCGCCTCCTGGAGCAGCTCGAAGGTCTCGATGTCCTCGATGCTCGGGCGCTCGGGCGGCTCCGGCGGGCTCAGCTCCGGGTGGGTGTAGCCGTCGCTCGGGCCGGAGATCGGCGCGGAGACCTTCTTGCCGAAGTGGTAGAAAGACCCGTCGTCCGGGATGCGGCGCGGGTACCCGTCGCGGTACGTGAACATCGCGAACTCGCGCGAGACGATGCGCTTGGAGTCCTCGTCGCACTGCGGGCAGGGCTGGTCCAGCGACGCCTGCTTCGCGGGCCGGAGCAGCTCAAAGACGCCGTTGCATTCGGCGCAGTAGTACTCGTAGAGCGGCATGGTGTTCCCTCCCCCTGCACCACCAGTCTACCCGAGGCGGCCTAGCGCCGGGGTGCGCCGGGGTACGCGGTGCGCTCAGGCGCTGAACACGGCCCGGTAGGCCTCGTACGTGGGCGCGTCCAGGCAGGCGAAGACGACGCGCCGCGGCAGCGCCTGCACGGCGAGGTGTCCGCGCACCTCGCGCTGCACGATCGGGATCGCACGCTCGACCGGGAAGCCGTACGCACCCGTGGCGATCGAGGGGAAGGCGACGCTCTCCACACCCAGGTCGCGGGCGTGCATGAGGGCGTGCCGGTAGCACTCTGCCAGCGTCACGTCCTCACCTCGACGGCCACCCTGCCAGATCGGGCCCACGGTGTGGATCACCCAGCGGGCGGGCAGGTCGTAGCCGGAGGTGACCTTCGCCTCGCCCGGCTCGCAGCCGCCGAGCAACCGGCACTCCGCGAGGAGGCGCGGCCCGGCGGCACGGTGGATCGCCCCGTCCACCCCGCCCCCGCCCAGCAGCGAGGCGTTCGCGGCGTTCACCACCGCGTCCACATGCAGCGTGGTGATATCCGCGCGCACCACCTGGATGCGTGCGCGCCAGTCGCCGGGGTCTGTGGTCATCGCGCCTCCGCTTCGATGTTATGTCGCAGCGCGAGGGACGGGAATGGGGCGGGGGCGCGCGTACGCAGTGATCTCGGTAGGATGCGTGCGGGGAGGACACGACCGTGAAGCCACACGCCGCCAAGGGTGACTACGAAGCCGCGTTCAAGGGGTTCACCTACCCCATCTCTCGCGCCGCCGTCTTCAACCGCGGGCGAGACAAGGGCGGCATCGACCGCGAGGTCGGCTACGTCCTCTCGCTCCTCCCGGAGGGCAAGTACCAGACCGAGGACGAGTTGAAGGAGGCGGTGCGCAACGTGTACCGCTCCCAGGGCGTGGAGGAGTCCGCGCTCCCGCTCTAGCCGCCGTCCCGCACATCGCTCTGACAGCAGCAGGGGCTCCCGGAAGGGAGCCCCTGCTTCGTGGTGCGCGGCGCGTCAGTCGCGCGCGATGCGCCGGTGCGCGGGCGTGCTACGAGTCGATCGAGACCAGTTCGACCTCGAAGTTGAGCGCCTTGCCGGCCAGCTCGTGGTTGGCGTCCACGGTCACGCCGGCGTCGTCGATCTTCGTGACGGTCGCGGGGCGGCCGCCGAGCGAGACGCGCTGGCCGACCGCGAGCCCCTGCGGGGCCTGCGCCGCGGGCACGGTGACCACCAGGTCCTCCCGGCGCTCGCCGTACGCGTCCTTCGGCTCGATGTGCACCTTCCGGCTCTCGCCGACGCCGAGGCCGGTCACGGCCTGGTCGAACCCGGCGATGACGTCGCCGGCGCCCACGGTGAACTGGAGCGGCTCACGTCCCTTGGAGGAGTCGAACTGCGTCCCGTCGTCCAGCGTGCCGGTGTAGTGCACGGATACCTTGTCGCCTGCCTTGGCCACTCGAGCCTCCTGTCCTCTGCACCCCGCGAGCAGCGCGCCCGCCAGCATCACGCTGAGCAGCAGAGCCGCCGCCCGGCCCACCACCACGAATCCGCCAACTCCCGGGTTCTTCATGCTTCCACGGTACCGCACGGGGCCACATCGTCCGAGTGTCCGGCCGGGTGACGCGGTCCCGTAACGCGCGTAGGCTCGTGCGCATGGCGCGCGACCCGCTGAACCTCTTCTGGCTCGACCTCGAGATGACCGGCCTCGAGCCGGATCGCCACGTGATCATCGAGATCGCGTCGCTGGTGACGGACGCGAACCTGGAGGTGCTGGCGGAGGGGCCGGTGTTCGCGATCCGGCGCACGGAGGAGCAGCTGGGGCTCATGGACGCGTGGAACCGCGGCACGCACGGCGCCTCGGGCCTCCTCCAGCGCATCGCCGAGGCGGGCGTGGAGGTGGAGGAGGCGGAGCGCGAGACGCTGGCGTTCATGCGGAAGTGGGTGCTGAAGGGCCAGTCACCCCTCGCCGGGAACTCCATCGCGCAGGACCGCCGCTTCCTCCGCCGCGAGATGCCGAAGCTGGACGCGTACCTGCACTACCGGAACGTGGACGTGAGCACGATCAAGGAGCTGGTCCGCCGCTGGTACCCGGACGTGAAGCCGCCGGAGAAGAAGCAGGCGCACCAGGCGCTGGACGACATCCGCGAGAGCGTGGCGGAGCTGCGGTGGTACCGCGAGCGCATCTTCCTCCCGCCGAGCGCCCTCGCCGCCCCCGCGCCGGCCGAGGACGCCCCGCCCGGCGCGCCGCCCGCGAAGTAGCGCCCCGCGGCACTGCGCCGCACGTTCGCGGCTGCCGATACTCCGGGCAAGGCGGCACGCTGCCACCCTGAACGCGAGCGGGCGATGACGACTCCCGAGCCCTTCACGCACCACGGACCGCGCGTCACCGCGCATCCCGGCACGTCCGCGCCGGTGACCGTCGCCTCGATCATGTCGCGGCCGCTGATCACGGTCGCGCCGGAGGCATCGCTGCGGGAGGCGCGCGCCACCATGGACGCCTACGGCGTGCACCACCTGCTGGTGCGGGATCGCGGGCGCATCGTCGGGATCGTGTCCGACCGCGATATCGCCCACCGGCTGAGCCCGGCGGCGGCGCGCGGCGTGGGGAACCGGCACGAGGACGAGGCGATGGAGCGCCGGGTGCTGCAGGTCGCGCGCTTCCAGGTGATCACGGTGCCCGCATGTGCCCCGATCGAGGTCGCCGCGGCTCTGATCCTGGAGCGCGGCATCTCCGCCCTCCCGGTGGTGGACGACGAGACGCACGAGTACGTGGGCATCGTCACCTCGCGGGACCTGCTGCGCGGGCTGCTGGCCTGCGTGCTGCCGGCCGCCTGACCCGGCCGCCCGCCCGTCCTCGACGCGCACGCCCCGCGTCCGCTAGTCTCGCCGCGCCGAGGAGGGCGTGACGCATGACGGACGGGGCGATGGCCGAGGGGGCGCCGGGCGCGCTGGCGGGGATCCGCGTGCTGGAGTTCTCGCAGATCGTGGCCGCGCCGTTCGGCGGCGTCGTGCTGAGCGACTTCGGCGCGGACGTGGTGAAGGTGGAGCCGCTGGACGGCGAATCCTACCGCGCCTCCGGCGCCATCGTGCCGGGCGAGGGGAAGCGCTTCCAGTCGCTCAACCGCGGCAAGCGCTCGTTCGCGATCGACCTGCAGACGGCGGAGGGGCAGGCGCTCATCCACCGGATGATCCCGCAGTTCGACGCGGTGCTGATCAACTACCGCCCCGGCGTGCCGGAGCGCCTGCGCATCGACTACGACACGCTCTCCGCGATCCACCCCGGGCTCATCTACGCCTCGATCACCGGGTTCGGCGAGAAGGGGCCGCTGGCGGGCAAGGGGGCGACGGACCTGGCCGCCGGCGCGTACACCGGACTGATCGCCGGCGACGAGAAGGTGGGCGAGGACGACGCGCCCGAGCAGATGACGCCCGCGATCTCCGACTACGTGACCGGGCTGGTCTGCGCGATGTCGATCACGGCGGCGCTGTACCACCGCCAGCAGACCGGCCGTGGGCAGCGCATCGACGCCTCGCTGCTCAACTCCGCGCTCGCGATCCAGGACTTCTATGTGATGCGACAGGACGTGACGGACGTCATCCTGCGCGACCCGATGGTGGAGCGGCTGAACCAGATGCGCCGCGAGGGCGCGAACTTCGGCGAGCTGGTGCGCGCGCGGCGCGACTACCGCTGGGCCGGCGCCGGGCCGCCGAGGCTCTACTACGCCGGCTACAACGCGAAGGACGGCGCGCTCGTCCTCGGCTGCCTCACCAAGCCGACGCGCGCCGGCGCCCGCAAGGTGCTGGGGATGCACCACGAGACGACCGACGGCGAGGCGTTCGACCTGACGAACGCCGACGACCAGGCGCGGGTCAGCGCCTGGAAGCAGGAGATCGCCGACAAGATGCTCACGCGCACCGTCGCGGAGTGGGTCGCGGACTTCGAGGCCGAAGGGGTGCCGGTGGCGCCGGTGCAGTTCCCCGAGGAGATGGCGGACGACCCGCAGGTGGTGGGCATGGACGTGATGGTGGAGTTCGACCATCCCGTCACCGGCCACCAGAAGGTCGTCGGCCCCATGGTCCGCATGTCGGAGACCCCCACGCGCGCCACGCGTCCCGCCCCGCCGCTCGCCGCGCACACCGTCGAGGTGCTCCTCGAATGCGGCGTGAGCGCGGAGGAGGCGGAGCGGCTGCGCGCCGCGGGCGTCATCCGCTAACGTCGCGATTCGAGATACAGGACACGCAGGAGGAGGACCGGATGCTGATCGAGCTGCGCGAGTACACCGTGCTCCCGGGCAAGCGGGACGAGTGGGTGAAGATGATGGAGGAGGAGATCATCCCCTTCCAGATCCAGAACGGCATCGCCGTCCTCGGCTCCTTCATCGTGGAGGACCAGCCGGACAAGTACGTCTGGATCCGCCGCTTCGCCTCGGAGGAGGACCGCGTCAAGAAGTACGAGGCGGTGTACGAGAGCGACCACTGGAAGACGAACCTGCTGCCGAAGGTCGTGACGCTGGTGGACCGCGAGAAGCACCGCATCACGCGCCTGAACGCGACCCCGCTCTCCGTCCTGCAGTAGCCCGTCCCGGGGCGACGACACTCCCACCGGCGCCCGCGAGGGCGCCGGTGTGCTGTCACGACGATGGCCGACGAACCGATCTCGATCCCGACCGCCCGCGGCGAGGTGGCTGCGCGCTTCACCGCGCCCGCCGGTGACGGAGACGGGCCCGCGGTGCTGCTGGTCGGCGGCGCGGACGGCGGCTTCGACGGGCCGGCGGAGGCGCTCTACCCGACGCTGGCCGAGGACTTCGCGGCGCGCGGCATCGCGACGCTGCGCGTCGACTTCCGGCTGCATCGCTTCCCGAACGACGTGGAGGAGGGCGTGCACGACGCGCTCGCGGGCCTCGCGTGGCTGGAGGCGCGCGGCTGCCGGCGCGTGGTGCTGGTGGGGCACTCGTTCGGGGGCGCCGTGGTGATCGAGGCGACCGCGCGCACCTCGGCGTCGCCGATGGTGGTGGGGGTCGTGACGCTGGCGACGCAGACGGCGGGAGCGCAGCGCGTGGACCTTGTCGCGCCCCGACCGATCCTGCTCATCCACGGGCGCGCGGACACGCGGCTCTCGCCCGTGTGCTCGCAGATCCTGTACGACGCGGCGGGCGAGCCGCGCGAGATCGTGATTCTCGAGGGCGCGACGCACAGCCTGCGCCAGGCGCGCGCGGAGGTGCGGACGCGGGTGGTGGACTTCGCGTGCGCCGCGCTCGAAGCGTAGTCGGGCAGGGACGCTGCTAGGCGGAGACGAGCATCGGCTCCGCGAGGCCGAGCAGCAGCCCCACCGACTCGCGCCAGTCCGAGCGGCAGCACGGCTTCGCGAGCGTGGCGTCAGCCTCGATCGTCTCGGCGCGGGCGGCCTGCCCCTCAACGTTGGCGTCGAACATCGCGACGAGCATCACGCCGGCACGGGCGCGCCGCCAGCCCTCGGCGCGCGAGACCGCCTCGCCGCCGGCGGCGGCCACGTCCGCGAAGACGGCGACGGGCATCTCCGCGGCCGCCAGCCAGGCCTCCGCCGCGCCGAGGTCCTCGAACGCGGCGATCGAGCGCGTGGGGAGCTCAGCGGCGGCGAGCGCGACGAGCAGGCGCGCGTACTCCGGGCGCCGGTCGATGATCAGGATGGAATGGGGGTCGCGGGGGAGAGGGTTCATCACGAAAGCGTCCTCGCTCGTGCGCGGGACGCACCGGCCCCGCCGTCAGTGGTTCGGTTGCACCACCACCATGACAGGGCGAGACCGGCGCGAAGTGATGAACGCGTAAAGGCCGAGTCGCGCTACTCGCCGGTGCCGAAGGCGCGCCGCAGGTGCGCCGCCGCCGTCTCCACCGCGCGCATCCCCTCCGGGAAGTAGTGCGCGTTCACGAAGAACGTGTGGATCTGCCCGGCGAAGCACTCGGTGTCCACCTCGACGCCGGCGGCGCGCAGCGCCTCGGCGTACGCGTTGCCCTCGTCACGGAGCGGGTCGCACTCCGCCGTCACCACGTAGGCGGGCGGCAGGCCGGAGAGGTCCTTCGAGCGCAGCGGCGAGATCGTCGGCTGGGTGCGGTCGGTGCCCTCCGGGAGGTAGAGGCTCCAGAACCACGCCATCGAGTCCGGCGTCAGGCCGAACGTGGTGTTCTCGCGGTAGGACGGCGTGTCCATGGCCGCGTCCGTGACGGGGTAGACCAGCAGTTGGAACGCCAGTGGGAAGCCGGCGCGGTCGCGCACCATCTGCGCCACCACGGTGGCCAGCGTGCCGCCCGCGGAGTCGCCGCCGACCGCGATCCTCGAGGCGTCGCCGCCGAAGCGCTTCGCGTTCTGGTACGCCCAGACCACCGCCGCGTAGGAGTCGTCCACCGCGGCCGGGTACGGGTGCTCCGGCGCGAGCCGGTAGTCGACGGAGATGACGATGCACTGGCCGAGGCTGCACAGCCGCCGCGCGGTGGAGTCGGCGAGGTCGAGCGTGCCGATCACCCACCCACCGCCGTGGTACCAGACGAGGATCGGGAGGTCCGGCTCCGCGCTGGGCCAGTAGATGCGCACCGGGACGGGGCCCTGCGGTCCGGCGACGTCCATGTCCTCCACGCGGTGCACCTCGGGCCCGGCGGGGCCGGGCTTGCGGGAGGCGCGCACGACCTCCGGGGTGTTCAGGTGGGTCACCGGCAGTCCGGCCGCGACCTGCGCGTCCAGCCATGCCTGCGCGATCGGATCGATGGCCATGTGCGTCCCCTCCGCGGTGCGCGGCGCATGCGCGCCTCGCCGGACATTACCCGTGGGCACCTCGACGTGTCACGCGGAGGCGCTCCGCGTCGTGCCCCTCGGCGGGTCGAGATACGCGCGGGGGGGCGGCCCCATCCCCCTGCCCCCTTCCCCGGCGCGGGGAAGGGGGATGAAGGGCGAGGGCTTCGCCCTCGCGCTCCCCCGGGACTCGCGGCTCGCTCCGCTCGCGCGAGGGGAGGCAGACGTTCCGGCTCCTGCACCCCCGCGGACTCGCCTGCTCGGCAGGGGGTGTGGGAGCGGACCTCCGGCGTCCGATTCCCCAGACGCGTGCACTCGCATGCTCGGCAGCGGCGTGGGAGCGGACCTCCGGCGCTCCGATTCCCAGACGCGCGCGCACTCGCGTGCTCGGCAGCGGTGCGGGAGCAGACCTCAGGCGTCCGATTCCCCGGACACCCGCAACTCGCATGCTCGGCAGGGGTGTGGGCGCGAACCTCAGGCGTCCCGATTCCCGGGTCCGCGCAGACTGACACGCTCCGCAGGGGTGTGGGGGCGCAGCCCCCACGTCACCTCTGATCCCCCGCCCGCGCAGGGCGGGGCAGGGGGTGGGCCGCCCCATGCCCGCACCTCGACGCACCGCGTTGCACGACGCCCACGCCCCGCGCCGCGCCCGAGACGCACGAGACGCCGCTACGCGAAGGGGGTGTCGGCTTCCTCGACGATCGCGGTCATGGAGCCCTTGCAGCGGGGGATGCGCGGGTCGGCGCCGTAGGCGTGGACCTGCCCCTGCTTCGCCTCGCAGGCGGCCTTCTCGGCGGTCATCAGCGTGACGCGGCCCTGCGTGTCCACGATCCGCGCGAGCGCGAAGGATTTCTCCCGCCCGTACCCGAAGACGGCGCCCAGCATCTCGATCACGTAGTCGTAGGAGTGGTCGTCGTCATCGATGAGCACGAGGCGCCAGAGGCGCTCGGCGCGCGACTCCGGCTCATCGACCTCCGTCGGGAAGACGACGGGCGTGGGGGGCGGCACCGGCCGCGTGGTGTGGAGGGGCGGAGTGAGGCGTGGCACGCTCCATTGTAGGCATGGGCCGGGGGCCGCGCCGGGGCGTCCGGCGCCCGCGCGCCCGACCGTTGCAGGAGCGCATCCGCGGCGCGCGAGGGCTTCCGGCGAGCGCCGCGATCCCGCATCATCGGCAGCAGCCGTCCCCCGCGCCCTCGCGTCCGCGCGTGCGGCCACGCCCCGCGCTGTCCCGGGGCGCACGATCGGAGCGTCCATGACCCAGGCCCAGCCACCCCTCGGCGTGATCCTCACCGGGGGCCGCGCGACGCGCCTCCGCCCGCTGTCCGAGGGGATGCCGAAGTCGCTGATCCCGCTGCTCAACCGGCCGCTGATCGCGTACTCCATGGACCTGCTCGCCTCCGCCGGCCTGCGCGAGATCGTCGTCGTCGTCGGCCCGCAGGACGACCGCACCGGCCCCGCGGCGATCGAGGCGGCCCCGCCGGGCGTGACGGTGACGGTGGCGGTGCAGCACGAGCCGAAGGGCTCCGGCGACGCGATGACCAGCGTGGGAGACGCCCTCGACGGCCGCCACGTGATCGTCGCGGCGGTGGACACGATCCTGCTCGGCGACCTGCGTCCGCACGTGGACGCGTTCATGGCCTCCGGCTACGACGCGTGGTACGTGCTGCACGAGACCGACCGCCCGAAGGAGATGGGCATCGTGGTGCTGGAGGGCGCCCGCGTGCTGCACCTGGAGGAGAAGCCCGCCGAGCCGCGCTCCAACCTCGCGCTGGTCGGGATCTGGATGGTCGCGCCGGACGTGGTCGCGGAGATGCGCGCGCACCCCATGGTGTCGCCGCGCGGCGAGGTGGAGCTGTCCGGCACGCTCTCCGTCATGCATGAGCAGGGCCGCCCCATGGGCGGCAGCGTCTTCGCGGGCGCGTGGCTGGACGCCGGCACGCTGGCGGCGCTGGTGTCCACTCAGGGCGTGCTCCTCGGCGAGCGGGAGCAACTCGTCGCCGCGGACGCGACCGTCGAGGGCTCGCGGCTGGGGCCGAACGTGGTCGTGGGCGCGGGAGCGGTGGTGCGGAACTGCACGCTGTCCCACGCGCTCGTGGCGCCGGGCGCGCAGATCGAGGGCGTCGAGGCCTCGCACATCGTCGTCACGGGCGACGGGCAGGTGGCGTCCGCGTGACCTCCGGCATGCCGGGCGGCGCGCCGGACGCGGAGGTCGTGGTGATCGGCGCGGGCGCGGTCGGCCTCGCGGTCGCGCAGCGCCTCGCGCGGGACGGCCGCTCCGTCATCGTCCTCGAACGGCACGAGGGGATGGCGCGGGAGACGTCGTCGCACAACAGCGGCGTCGTGCACGCGTCGATCTACTACCCGACCGGATCGCTGAAGCACCGGCTGTGCTGGGAGGGCAATCCGCGCATCTACGAATGGGCGGAGGCCCACGACGTCCCCGTGCGGCGCACCGGCAAGATCATCGTCGCACTGTCCGAGCACGAGCGGGACGGGCTGGACGAGGTCTACCGGCAGGCCGTGGCGAACGACGTGCGCGGCGTGGAGCGCATCACCGGCGCCCGCGCGCGCGAGCTGGAGCCGCACATCCCGACCGTCGAGGCGATCTGGTCGCCGAGCACCGGCGTGGTCGACAACTACGCGCTCTGCCGCTCCTACGAGGCGGAGGCGGTCGCGCACGGCGCGCTCGTCGCGTACCACCACGAGGTCACCTCGATCGAGCGGGTGCCCGGTGGGTTCGCGGTGGGGGTGCGCGATGCGGACGGCGCGGCCTCCACGCTGCGCTGCGCCGCGCTGGTGAACAGCGCCGGCCACCGCGCCGCCGACATCGCGGCGCTGCTCGGCTACCCCCTCGACGGCGGCGTGCTGACCGAGGGCGGCGCGGGCATCGAGGTACCGGTGATGCGCCAGCGCGCGAACGCGGGGCGCTACTACGACATCGTCGACCCGGCGGTGGCGCGGCTGGTGACGCGGCCGGTGTACCCGCTGCCGGAGCACCAGGCGGGCGGGCTGGGCGTGCACCTGACGGTGGACCCGGAGGGCGGCGTCCACCTGGGCCCCTCGACCGAGTGGATCGCCGAGGACGACGCGATGGACTACCGGCACGTCGAGACGCCGGAGTGGCGCGCGCAGTTCCTGGAGGGCGGCCGCCGCTTCCTCCCCGGGCTGCGCGACGACCAGATCGCGCCGGGACAGGTGGGCTACCGCCCGAAGATCCAGCGTCCCGACCAGGGACTGGTGGACTTCCTCGTGTGGCACGATCGCGGGTACGTGCACCTCGGCGGCATCGAGTCGCCCGGGCTGACCTCCAGCCTGCCGCTCGCGGATGAGGTGGCGACGGCGCTACGCTAGGGCGCATGGGACCGCTGGAAGACCCCGGCAAGTACTACTGGAAGTGGCTCGCCATCGGCGGGGGCCTGCTCGTCGTGTACGCGATCGAGCGGATCATCCGCGTGGGCGCGCTCTTCTAGGCGCACGCGCCGACTCAGGGCTTCGCGCGGCGGCGGTCCTCCGTCGGGCGGGGGTGTAGTGCTGAAGGGATGCCGACCGTGCATCTCCCCCTCGCGCGCTCTGCCGCGCGCTCTGCCGCCCGCGCCGCCGCCCGCCCGCTCACGCTCCTCCTGATCTCGCTCAGCGCGCTCCTGGCGCTCACCGCGTGCGGAGGCGCACCGCCCGCGCCCGCCGATCCCCCCGCCGTGGTGGTGCGCACGAGCACCTCGACGCCGACCGCGACGCCGACGCCGACGTCGACCGCCACGCGGACGCCCACCCCAACGCCCACGCCCACGCCGCGAGCGGCCGTCCCCGCGCGGCCGCCGGAGAGCGGGCGCTGGATCGACGTCGATGTGACGCGCTACCTCGTGCGGCTCATGGACGGGAAGCAGGTGGTGCGCGAGATCGGGCCGGTCGCCATCGGGCGACAGGTGGACACGGGTGCGTACGAGTCCACGCAGACGGGCCTGTTCCACGTCTACGTGAAGACCGCCCCGCGCACGTTCGACGCGCCGTACAACACGTACATCCAGTGGTGGGTGGGCTTCGACCCGGCGAAGGACAACGGCTTCCACTCCTTCCTGCTGGATGCGGACGGGAAGGTGGTGGACGGGTCGACCGGGCGCGTCTCCAACGGCTGCATCCGCACCGGCGAGGCGGAGGCCGTCTTCAACTTCGCGGAGATCAACATGCCCGTCTACGTCCATGCCTGACGTCGCGCGCCCGGCGTCGATGCCGGGATGGTTGCGCGGCGACGTGGCCGCGTTCCTGATCGTCTTCGCGATCCTCGTCGCGCTCGTCGGCGTCGCCCCCCGCTGGTTCGCGGTCCCCGCCCCGCGCGAGGCGCCCGGCGAGACGCTGCACGGCATGGTGGTGCGCGTGGTGGATGAGCGACAGGAGGCGACGCCGCGCGGCCAGCAGCGCACGCGCGTCCTGGAGGTCGCCGTGGGCGACCGCGTGGTGACGGTGGAGGAGCAGACGATCGAGGGCGCGGTGGGGCTGGTCCCGCCGCAGGCGGGCGACGCCGTGCTCGTGCAGTCCACGCAGGCGCCCGGCGGGGGCGAGGTGTTCTACATCGTGGACCACGGGCGCACGCGGACGCTCTGGATCTTCGGGGCGCTGTTCGCGGGCCTCGTGCTGTTCGTGGGGCGCTGGTACGGCGTGCGGTCGCTGCTGGGGCTCGCGGTGACCTACCTGGTGCTGATGCGCTTCATCATCCCGGCGATCCTGAGCGGGTACAGCCCGCTGCTGATCTCCATGGTCGGCGGCGTGGGGATCATGGCCTCCACGCTCGCGCTGGCGCACGGGATCGACCGCAAGAGCACGGCGGCGATCGGCGGCACCGCGGCGGCGCTGGTGCTGATCGTGGTGCTGTCGCAGATCGCGATCGTCGCCGCGAAGCTGACGGGGCTCGTGGGCGACGACGAAGCCTCGACGGTGTTCGTGCTGTTCGGCGGGGCGATCGACGCGCGCGGGCTGCTGCTGAGCGGCATCCTGATCGGCGCGCTGGGGGCGCTGGACGACGTGACGATGACGCAGTCGTCCGCGGTCTTCGAGTTGCGCGACGCCGACCCCACGCTCCAGCCGCGCGGCCTGTACGAGCGCGGCATGCGCATCGGCCGCGACCACATCGCCTCGATCGTGAACACGCTCGTCCTCGCGTATGCCGGGGCGTCGATGCCGCTGCTCGTGATCCTCGCCAGCCAGACGGAGGGGGTAGGCACGCTGCTCAACCGCGAGTTCCTCGCCTCCGAGATCGTCCGCACGCTCGTCGGGAGCATCGGCATCGTCGCCGCGGTGCCGCTCACCACCGCGATCGCCGCGATGTTCGCCGCCGGGCAGCGCCCGCCGTCGACACCGCCCGCGGCGCCCTCCACGTCCCCCGTCCCCGCGACGGCCGACGCCGCCCCGTCCGTCGACGCATGACCGGCGACCGCACCGCGATCGAGACACGGTGGCACGAGGTCGCGCCCCCTGAGGCGGCGGACTCCGCGCGCGCCCTCTACGCGTGGATGCCGCGCCAGCGGAGCGGCAACCTCGCCTTTGTCGACGACCCGTACGACGCGAGGCGCGAGGCGCACTGGGCGGACGCCGCGCGCGTAGCGGACTACGCGGCCGCGCTGCCCGAGGGTGGCACGCGCGTCCTCGACTTCGGCCCGGGCGACGGGTGGCCCGCGCTGCCGCTGGCGGCGGCGCTGCCGCACGCGCGCGTGCTGGGCGTCGACCCCGCACCGCTGCGCGCGGAGGTCTGCCGCCGCAACGGCGTGCGCCTCGGCGTCGCGAACGCGGCGTTCGCCGTCGGCGACGGGGCGGCGCTGCCGGTGCGCGACGGATCCATCGACCTCGTCACGGCGGCCGCGTCGCTGGAGGAGGTGCGCGACCCGGAGGCGGCGTTCCGCGAGGTCGCGCGCGTGCTGCGCCCCGGCGGCGTGCTGCGCGCGTCGTACCAGGTCTGGCGGCTCCCGGTGCCGCGATTCGAGACCGTCACGCTGGTGGGCGGCGTGCTCGAGGGCATCCCGTGCCTCGTCTACACCTACGCCGTCCGCACGCAGGAGCCCCCGCGCGAGCGGCGCTACGTCCTGCTCCTCCCCGCGGAGGGCGAGGCGGCCCGGCTGCACGCGGAGGCGCTGGTGGCGTCCGCCGAGGCGCGGCGCGCGTACGGGGAGACGCTGGTGGATGCGGACTCGTCGCTGGGCGTGCCGCTGCTCGAACGCCTCGCGCCGCACGCGCGCGCGTCGTACGTCGTGGAACTGCGGCGCTGGACGACGGCGTGGCTGGTCGAGGCGCTCCACGCCGCCGGCTTCCGCGAGGTGCGCGCCACGGTGCACGCGGGCGACCTCGCGCGGCTGTTCGCGCGCGGCCTGATCGCGCGCGGCGAGGCCGACGCGCTCGCGCCGCACTTCGCGACGATCACGCGCGCGCTGGGCGAGGCGGCGGCCCAGCAGCCGGGCGAATCGATGGTGACGGCGGTGCGGTAGGGGCGCGGACCGCTAGATCGCGATCGTCGCCTCGCCGAACTGGAGGACGCGCTTCAGCCACTCGCTGAGGTCCGTGAGGCTCTGGCGGCTGATCTCGTGCTGCATGCCGTACTCCAGGTACTCGGGCTGCGCCCCGAGCGACTGGAGCAGGTCGCGCGAGGCATGCGCGCGGTCGATCGCGATCATGCCGTCGTGCGTGCCGTGCTGGACGAGCAGCGGCACGTCCCCGGCCGCCTCGCGGTCCACGGTGCCGGCGATGTCCTCCGGGAAGTACGTGGACAGCGCGGCGACGCCGGCCCAGCGCTGCGGTTCCGCCAGGCCGAGGCGGTAGGCGAGCGTGCCGCCCTGCGAGAAGCCCAGCACGACCACGCGCTCCGGGTCGCCGCCGAGCGCCGGCACCTTCGCCTCGATGAACGCGCGGAGTTCCGAGGCGACGCGCTCGAACTCCTCGACCGTGCGCTGTGCGTCACCCTCCCGGTGGAACCAGGTGTAGGCGCCGGGGGCGACGGGGAACTCCGCCTGCGGGCACAGCATCATCACGCGCCCCTCCGCGAGGAACGGCGCGAGGCCGAGCAGGTCCTGCGCGTGCGCGCCGTGGCCGTGCAGCGCCACCACGGTCGGCGCGGGCTGGGTGGTGGCCGGGTGCCAGGTGGCGTAGGCGAAGGTCATGGCGGGCTCCTCGGAGTCGCGGACGCGCGGCGTGGGGACAGGGTATCGCCTCCGGGCGGGAGGCCGAGGTCCCGCGGCCGGCGGGACGATGTACCCATACCCCCCGGGTAGGGGTCTGTGCTAGACTCGCGACGTCCCGACAGAACCCATGACCCAGGAGCGCACCGATGCCCCAGATGACCCTCTTCGCCCCCGACATCACCTGCGAACACTGCATCGCCACGATCTCGAAGGCGGTCGGGACGGTGGAGGGCGCGCGCTTCATCGCCGGCGACCCTGAGAGCCGCACCTTCGCCGTGGAGGTGGCCAGCGGGGCCGTCCTCGACCGCGTCGCGGAGACGCTGGCGGAGGAGGGCTATCCCCTGGGCGACGCCCCCGCGCCGGGCGCGGCCCCGGCGGCCTCGATGGAGGCGCTGCCGATGGCCGGCGGGGCGATGGAGGGGATGCGGCACGGCCAGCCGCAGCCCGGCTTCAAGCCCGAGTACCTGAAGGTCGAGAAGACGGACGCCGGCGCGGACATCACGTACTCCTGCCCCTGCGGGAGCACCACGGAGGTCTTCCACCTCGACCGGTCGCAGGCGGACCAGCCGCCGCACTCCTGCTGCGGACACCACACGCTCGTCGGGCCGGACGCCGCCGCGCGGCTGCGCGCCCGTGTGGGCGAGGGCTTCGACATCGACGTCCAGACGGTGACGATGCCGTGGGGCCAGCCCGTCGAGGCGGCGCAGGCCGTGGCGAAGGGCTAGGCGCATGGACCACGCGACCCACGCCGACGTCCTGAAGCGCCTGTCGTACATCGAGGGTCACCTCGCCGGCGTGCGCCGGATGATCGAGGACGACACGTACTGCGTGGACGTCATGAAGCAGACCTTCGCGATCCGCCGCGCCATCGAGAAGATGGAGGCGAAGATGCTGGAGGGGCACCTGCACCACTGCGTCCTGGACGCGATCCGCGAGGGCAACTCCGAGGAGTCCTTCGCCGAGTTGATCGAGCTCTACAAGGTCGCCAATAAGTAGCCCCGGCTGCTCCCTCCTCCGCCACGACTCGAGGCACCCCGATGACCACCAACACGCCCGTCTCCCCGTCCGGTGAGCCCGTCCCCGCGCTGGAGCACCTGCGCTTCGACGTACGCGGCATGACGTGCGCCTCCTGCGTGCGCCGCGTGGAGAAGGCCCTGGCGACCGTGCCCGGTGTGGAGCGCGCGTCCGTGAACCTCGCGACGGAGCAGGCCACCGTGGAGCTCGGCGCGGCCGTGGACGTGGCCGCGCTGCGTGCCGCCGTGGACCACGCCGGCTACGACCTGCGCCTCCCCGACGCCGCCGAGGACGAGGACACCGCGCGCGACGCGATGGAGCAGGAGCGCCGCCGCGAGTTCCGCGCGCTGGCGGTGCGGACCGCGTTCGCGCTGGCCGTCGCCGGCGGACAGATGGTGTGGATGCTGGTCCACCTCTACGGGCCGGACCTCCTCGGCTGGCACTGGGTGCATGACCTGCCGGCGTTCGGGGTGAACCTGGCGCTGTTCGCCACCGCGCTGCCGGTGCAGATCTGGGCCGGGGCGCCGTTCTACGTCGGCGCGTGGCGCGTCGGCCGTCACGGCTCGACGGACATGAACACGCTGATCGCGCTCGGCACCTCGGTCGCGTTCCTCTACTCGATGGTGGTGACGTTCGCCCCCGGGCTCCTCGCCAGCGGCGGGCAGTTCGAGCTGATGGTCACCTACGACACGGCGACCGCGATCATCGGGCTCGTGCTCCTCGGGCGGCTGCTGGAGGCGCGCGCGAAGGGGCAGACGTCTGACGCCGTGCGCGCGCTGATCGCGCTGCGCCCGCAGACCGCGCGCATCCTGGAGGACGGACAGGAGTACGAGATCCCCGTGCGCGCCGTGCAGGCCGGGGACGTCGTCCTCGTGCGCCCCGCGGAGCGCATCCCCGTCGACGGCGAGGTGATCGAGGGCGCCGCCGCCGTGGACGAGTCGATGCTCACCGGCGAGTCCGTGCCGGTGGAGAAGCACGCCGGCGACTCCGTGTTCGGCGCGACCATGAACACCAACGGCATGCTGCGCGTGCGCGCCACCGCCGTGGGCGCGGACTCCGCGCTCGCGCGCATCATCCGCCTGGTCGAGGACGCGCAGGGGTCGAAGGCGCCGATCCAGGCGCTGGCGGACCGCATCGCCGCGATCTTCGTGCCGGCGGTGATCGGCGTGGCGCTGGTTACGCTGGTGGTGTGGTGGACGTTCGGCCCGGAGCCCGCGGGCACGCTGGCGATCCTGAACGCCGTGAGCGTGCTGATCATCGCCTGCCCGTGCGCCCTCGGCCTCGCGACGCCGACCGCGATCATGGTCGGCATGGGGCGCGCGGCGCGGCTGGGCGTGCTCATCCGCGACGCCGAGGCGCTGGAGGTCGCGCGGCGCATCGACACGGTCGTGCTCGACAAGACCGGCACGATCACGGAGGGCCGCCCCGAGGTGACGCGCATCGCCGTCGGCCCCGATGCGCCGGGCACGGGCGCGCTGGACGAGGACACGCTGCTCCGCCTCGTCGCCTCCGCGGAGCGCGGCTCCGAGCACCCCTACGCCGCGGCGATGGAGCGCGAGGCGGAGCGGCGCGGGCTCGCGCTGGAGTGGCCGCTCACGTTCAAGGCGCTGCCCGGCCTCGGCGTGGAGGCCACGGTCGCCCTCGACGGCACGACGCGCACGCTGCTCGCCGGCAACGCGGACTTCATGCGCCAGCAGGGCATCGACGGCACGACGCGCGGCGGCATGCGCCTCGCGTTCGAGGCCGATCAGGCGGCGCAGCAGGGCGAGACGGCGCTCCTCGTCGCCGTCGACGGCACACCTGCCGGGATGATCGCGGTCGCCGACCGCGTGCGCCCCAGCGCGCGCGACGGCGTCGCGGCGCTGCAGGTGCGCGGCGTGCAGGTGGTGATGCTCACCGGAGACGGCGAGGCGACCGCGCGCGCCGTCGCGAAGCAGGTGGGCATCGACCAGGTCGAGGGCAACGTGAAGCCGGAGGGCAAGGCGGCGATCGTCCAGCAGCTGCGTGCACAGGGGCGCGTGGTGGCGATGGTGGGCGACGGCATCAACGACGCCCCGGCGCTCGCCGCCGCGGACCTCGGCATCGCGATCGGCGGCGGCACGGACATCGCGATGGAGACCGCGCCCGTCACGCTGATGCGCGCCGACCTCGGCGGCGTCGCTCAGGCGATGGGCGTCAGCGCCGCGACGATGCGCACGATGTGGCAGAACCTCGGCTGGGCGTTCGGCTACAACGTCGCACTGATCCCGGTCGCCGCGGGCGCGGGCTACCTGTTGTTCACCGGCCTGCTGGGCACCGAGGTGCCCACGCTGCTCCAGCCGATCTTCGGCGAGCGCGGCTTCCTCAACCCGATCGCCGCGGCCGGCGCGATGGCGTTCTCCAGCGTGAGCGTCATGACGAACAGCCTGCGGCTGCGCAACGCGCGGCTGCGGTAGGGGGCCGCCAGCGACGCGCCCGGAGCCGGAGGCCCGCACCCCACCCCTCTCCCGCTTCGCAGGAGAGGGGGCCGGAGGACGAGC